>JAFTAC010000126.1 GCA_017458805.1 Victivallales bacterium
CGGAGCTGGTGCATCTCCATGCAGGATGGTGTTGCCTTTGCGGGCGTAGTCGTCGTGTTCGGCGGGGCTGAGGTTGCGCCAGTGCATGAGGTATGTGCGCAGCTTTTCGAGGAAGGGCATGTTGGTGGCGCACCAGTTGCTGTCCTGCCCCGAGATGCGGGTGTTGATCATGACCAGGCGGTAGGCCTGCACCTTGTCGTCATACGCGACGGAGAACTGAAGCTCCTGCGTGACGCCCAGGTCAAAGGGGGCCAGAGCCACCTGGTAGGTGATGGAGAGGGTGTCGCGCCCCTGGGCATCCTGTCCAGCTCTCTTTTCAAGGCACTGCGCGATAAGGTCGCCGAAGGAAGCCTCCGTGAAGCGGGCGAAGTAGTCGTCCAGGTAGCCGATAATGCCGAAAATCAGGTTGTGCTGGTAGATGAAGGGGAAGACGACATTCATCACCTTGCCATCGTTCTCAGGCAGCGACCACTTGCGCTTGCCCGACGGCACAGCCGCGCGGGTGGCGACGATGGAGGGGTAGATGGTGGAAAGCAGCACCACCGCAACCGTGAACATGATGACATAGACCACGCTCAGCGACGAGAAGTTCAGGTTGATGTTCGTAATCAGCTTTGTGCGCGTGAGGAAGATGCTGGTGCCCTGCCCGATGAGGTACCCGCCCACGGAGCCGATGACGCTATAGACGAACGCCTCCGCCAGGAAGAACATCCCGATGTGCGTGGGATTCAGCCCTACTGCGTTGTAGATGGCGATTTCCGCCTTGCGCTCGAAAACGGAGCCCAGCATCGTGTTCAGGATAATCGTGCTGGAAATCAGCAGCGGTATCAGCAGGAACGCCAGTCCGCCGATGGAGGTGCGGTATCCCTCGCCGATGTAATAGACGCCAGGCGTCGTGCTGCGAGCAGCGGACTCCCCGATCTGGAAGGCCTCCTTGCTGGATATATAGAACTTGCTGGCGTTCGTGATGGTCAACAGTTCATCGACAATCGACCAGAGCTCCACGCCAGGCGCGATTTTGGCTGAGATGCTGTAAGGCTGCCCGCCGATGGCCTTGCAGGTGTTGACGGGCAGCACCACCAGGGCCGAGAGGTCGGCGTAGAAGACACCGTCGTCCGATGCGTCCTCGTCCGCCGTGGCGGCCATCTGCGCCAGGTCGTCCCCCCCCGTCTGCTGCACAAGGGACTTGATGGGGATGATGGGGCGCTGGTTGATGTCCTTGAAGTTCTGGAACTCAATGTCGTCCAATATGCCGACAATCTTGTATTCCGTGCCGAATAGGAGGATGCTCTGGCCCTTCCAGCGGCCTTCGTCCAATTCAAGTGCCGTCGCAAGCGCCTGCGGAAGCAGGGCCTCGCGGGCCGCGTCGGAGGAGAAAAGCGCGCCGTCCGAAAGCGGCAAGTCGCCGAGGAAGCCATGCTCCAGCACGGAGATGCCGAGGAAGGCGTCGATGTTCGCCTCCTTGCCATTGGAGGCGTTCAGCCTGAATGGGACCTCGCCGTTGCTGTTCTTGACCGGCAGCAGCCAGCGGCGGGCAATTGTCTCGGCGCGCCCCGCGAGAATCTCTTCGAAGGTGCGGAGGGTCGCCTCGTCCATGCGGTTGTTGCCTGGCCAGTGGTACATCAAACCCGTGTAGGGTGCCTTGCTGGATCGGGAGACGACCGTCGGCGACATCTTCTTCGAGATGCTGGTGAAGGCGAGCATCGTGAAGGTGACCAGCACCACGGTGGCCGTCGTCAAGGCCGTGCGGATGCGGCGGCGCTTCATGTTGTTGACGCCGATGAGCATGGCGGACTGGCCTGCCGTCGAAAAGCCCGCCTGCCCCGTCTCGAAGACGCTGGAGGTCTTGAAGAGCAGCTGCATTTCGCCCTCGAAACGGTCATGCAGGATTTTGATGACAAACGCGCCAAGGCCGCCCATGACAAAGGCGATGAAGATGGCCTCGGGGGCCTGCGCAACCTTGAACGCAGGGTGGATGGTCCTGAAGACGCAGAAGGTCACGGCGAACATCAGGCAGAATGCCAGCATCTCCTGTTCGATTTTCTTGAACTTAAAGAGCAGTTTTTCGGCGAAGAAGCAGAAGGGCAGCATGAGCGCCAGGTAGAACACCACCGCCTTCAGCATGTCGTTTGTCACCGCCGTCATGCGCTTGTAGGCCTTCAGGTGCGCCCCCAATGCCAGGTGCAGCTTCTGCAGGTACGCAGTCCAATTGCGCTTCTGGCGCGCCTCGTTCGCCTCCTTGATGGCGGCGTCGCCGCGGCTGCGGAAGACCGCAGCCAGCTCGTCGGAGGTGCCTGCCAGCTTAGCCATGCGGTCGGTGTTGAGCTCCGACATGTCGGAGGTCGCCGTGGCCAGGAAGTCGGGGCCAATCTGATCGGGGTGCGTGAAGCCGTGTCCCAACGGGTTCTTGCTGTCGGCGCGAATGGCCAGCACGCGCTCGTTCGTCAGCAGCTTCAGCGGCTCGTTCTTCTCAAGGAAGATAGCGGCGGGACCAGGCATTTTGTTGAACAGCTTGGCTGTGTAGGTGGAGGAGCATCCCGTAAGGCCGAACTTCTTTGGGGCGCTGTTGAGGCGCCCGTTCAGGATGAGGAAGGAATCCTCCGTGATGGAGATGACGCCGATCATGGCGGGGTTGTCCCGAGTGTAGATGGGGTACTCGACGCAGTTGAAGAGGGCCAGCGTCTTCGTGAGCATCCCCTTGTTCAGCTGGGATGAGATCTTGGTCTCCGCCTCGCCTGCGTCAATCACGGCGTGAACCTCTACGAAGTCGTCGTCATATTTGAATGCGTTGGTCTGGAGGCGTGAGCCGAAAAAGCTGGGGAAAGTGACGGCGGCTCGCTCGTCTGTCATGGCCATGTAGCCTGTCGTCACGTCGCCTGAGCGAAGCGGGAGGTTAATGTCAACGGGGTCCTGGACGATGATGACGGAGCCTGGCACGGGGAGCTGCGGCATGACGGAGGCGGAAAAGTCGTCGAAGCGGAACGCCTTCACCTGCGCCCCCCAGGCGTAGGTCCACAGCTTGTTGTTCAGGGAGGCGGGGCGTAGTTCGGAGGGACGCGTGTTGGCGGGGTCCTCAAGCAGCACGCGGATGAAATCGGTGGTGTAGGCCGTCAGCGCCCCGATGCGGGTATCGTCCAGGTTGCGGAATGTATCCGCCGTGGTGAACTTTGTGCCGAACTTGGTGAATGGGTTGCGCAGTGCGAAGGCGGGAAGCCTGTAGGCTGCATGGAAGATGGTGGGCGTCTCGGAGCTCTGTGGGAAGAAGTGCGCCTCGGGCATGCCGCCCTGGCGCGTCATCGTATCGACGTAGTCCGCCTTGCCATAGCGTTCTTCGCGGGGCATCTGCTTTGCCCGTGAAGCAGCATTCAGACCGTACTTGTGCTGCCATCGGAAGCTGCCCTGTGCGTCGCCTGTGGCCAGTCCCACCATGTCGTTGCTCCAATCCAGCTCCAGCGTCAGCGCATAGCGTATCTGCTTGCCGCCGATAACGTCGCGCACGGCGTTGTTGGCGACGGCCTCAGCCATCTCCTGGCGGTTCAGCTTCGCCCACGCGGAGCGCGTGCCAACGATGCTATCGACATACCCCTTGAGAATCTGGAGCTCAAAGTCCTTGGGGTGGGAACAGGGCGCGGGGGTGCCGTCCGCCTTCAGCAGGGGATGCTTGTCCAATTCCTCTAGGCTGGTGCGAACGCCGACCTTGTTGAAGAGGGTCAGCACATTGACGTAGTGGTGGCGCAAATCCTCCAGTTCGCGACGACGCTCCTCCTGCTCCTGCGGTGAAAGCCCCGAACGCGAGAGGTGCAGCAGCTCGCCCTTCAGCAAGTTGACCTCGCGGCGCGCCAAATCCACGATAGGCTCTTTGACCGTGCAGTTCTTTCCCGTCGTCGAATCCACCAAATCACGCAGTGAGACGATGAAATCGCCGTCCTCCTTCGTGGGCGGGTTCAGCTTGAGCTTGCTGTAGTGGCCGAGCAGCATCTCCTCCATGCGCAGGTCGCCGTTGATGGTGTCCAGGCTCTTTTCCACGATGGAGCGCGGAATCACCATGTTCCAAGTCAGCTGCCGTTCGCCAAGGTAGTATTGCGTGTGGGCGTTGACGGCGCAGAACATCGTGGTTCTGGCGGGGGGCTTTGCGTTGAACGCCTCGAAGAGCTTGATAAGGAGCAGGAGGTTCGCACCGTTCTGCGCCCCCTGCGCCAGTTCGGGCACAATGCCGTTCGCGTCCATCGGGGCGGTGATGAGGACGATTTCGTCCCCCATCGCCTCGTTCCCTGCTGTCGGGGCGCCAGGCACCATCACCCACAAATCGCGCAGCTTCTTGTTCTGCCAGCGTGAAGGCTCCGCCTCCACATCCGCCTCAACGGACTTGCCTGCAATCATTTGGCGCAACGCTGCGCCGTCGGCAGCGTTGATGAAGAAGCGGGGCACGCGCACCTCAGTGGCGACCAGCTTCTCCTCAGCCTCCTTGTTGAGAGCGCTCCCGTCCTCGATGAAGATGAAGCCCTGGACGCCGAAGCGCAGGAGCCGCATCCACTCGTTCGAGCATGCGAAGTCCATCAAGGCGATGGCTCCGTCCAGCTCAATGCCGTTCAGCGCCTCCAAGTCCCGTTCCGTCCCATGCCCTGCATCGACAATCTGCGCCTTGAAGTGCTTCTGCTTGAAATTGCCCGGCCTGAAGAGCCCTGGATGCATCGGCTTGATCTCCAGGCGCTTACCATTCACGGTGACAACTGTCTTGCCTGGCTGGAAGCAGGGGGCGTTGAAGGTTATCTCGCCTGTCGGGTGGCCGCTGGACTTGAAAATCTCCGCCACCAGCTTCTCCGTCGCCAAGTTCGCCTCGGAGCCAGGAATGCGCGATTCCGCATGGCGCAGCAGCGCCTCCAGCTCCTGGACGGAGCGTGACTGGGGGGCTATGTCCGCCTGGATTGCGGAGAGTTCAAGAGCAAGAAGCAGCATCAGGGCCGCCAGTATATTGCAAATCCGATTCACGTTCACCGTATTCCTATAGCTATGATGTTGCGTTGTACCAAAGATTTGAGAAACTCCGCCATGCAGAGTTCCGCCTCGCGGCGGTTCACGCGGTAGGCGGAGGCAAATGCCTCCACCAGATCCTTCACCGTCCGCACGCCGTCAATCTGCCGAATGACGTAGGTGCCGATTTCATCGAGCCGCACCCTCTTTGTCATGGTTCGGGACATGAAGCGCGCCCAGAAGCCGTCTGGCCGCCGCGATGTGACCACCGCCGTCACGCGCCCGTCATCCCCCTCCTCAAGCGTCACGCCTGGCACAAGCGCAGGGATGCTGGCAAGCGCCTCGCGCCTGTCAATTGTCGCCTGCTCCTGTTTGCCGAATAGCGCCATGCCTCCTCCTTACACGTGCTGCCCGTCAATGTGGCCTATTTTGATGTTGAGGTCCTTGCGCTTTTCAAGGCGGTCGATCTTGCCGTCGCGTATCCAGAGGATTCTGTCGGATGCGTCCAGCATCTTCATGTCGTGCGTGGCGGCGATGACGGTGACGCCGTCGTTGTCGCGGAGCTGCCGCAGGAGGTCAATCATCTCCTGGCCAGTGGCCACGTCCAGGTTCGCGGTGGGTTCATCCGCCAGGATGATGACAGGGTCGTTGGCGATGGCGCGCGCCACGGCAACGCGTTGCTGCTGGCCGCCCGACAGCTCGAAGGGCCTGTGGAAAAGGCGTTCACCCAATCCGACCTTCGTGAGGATTTTGGCGGCCTTCTCGCGGGCGTCGTCCTGGCTCATTCCTGCGAAGATCATGGGCAGGGTGACATTCTCCAGGGCCGTCAGCACAGGCAGGATATTGTATGACTGGAAGATGTAGCCGATTTTGTGGCATCGCATCCACGCCAGCTCGAAGGAGTCCAGCTGCGCAAGGTCGATTTCGTCCATGAAGACCATTCCCTCGGTGGGGGAATCAATGCCGCCGATCATGTTGAAAAGCGTGCTCTTCCCCGAGCCGGAAGGCCCCATGATGGAGAGATACTCGCCCTTGTAGATGTCCAGTGAAATGCCGTCCAAGGCCTTCGTCACGGCCTCGCCTTTTCCATAATAGCGTTTCACGTCCAAAACGCGCACTACAATTTCATTGTATATCGTGGATTCTTCGGGCATTATCGACACCTGCTTTTCGTTGAGGAAGAGTACTACATAATTTCTTAACGATTGTTATTGCCCGATTATTGGCAGAGGTAATTTCAAAACTAGCGCGAAATGCGCCCATCTCTTAGCACATTTCGCGCTAGTTTTAAAATCACCCCAATAGTTACGAATTGGGAAATAGAGCAGCTTCCTTACCAAAGTTCCACTTGGTGTGAGCGGATGGAATCAATCATTTTTAGCCCGACCTTGAGGCTGTTCATGCCGTCCTGGATGGAGGGCTTGGGGAGGGCGGTCTTGCCGTCAAGTGCGGCGTTGAGCTCCTGCATTTCCAGCAGATAGCCGCTTGCGACGTTGACGTTCTGCTCGCCCAGGGAGTGGCAGATGGTCTCCAGACTGAACGCCTGCTTTTCGCCTCCCAGCGGATAGTAGGTGAGGTCGTTGGAGCCGTCCATGGAGATGGCGCCTTTTTCACCGTAGA
>JAFTAC010000127.1 GCA_017458805.1 Victivallales bacterium
GATGTCAAGGTGCTCTCCCCCTTCTACAAAAGCCTCGACGGCACCTGGAAGTTCTGCCTCTTCAAGAGCCCCTTCATCCATGACTGCTGCTGCGAGAACGATGATTGCGGAGAACATGATTTGTTCGACCACTGCATCGAGGAAGGGGATGACATCATGGTGCCGTCGCTGTGGCAGATGGAAGGGTACGGCAAGCCGCAGTACGCCAATGTCATCTACCCCATCCCCGCAGACCCGCCATTCGTGCCAGACGAAAACCAGACCGCCCTCTACGCTAGAAACTTTGACGTGCCGCAGGCCTGGAAAGGTAAGCGCGTCATCCTGACCCTGCGCGGAGCGGATTCCTACTTTGAAGTCACCCTGAACGGCAAGTTCATCGGCATGAGCAAGGGCAGCCGCGTCATCTCGGAGTTCGATGTGACGGATGCCATTCTGCCCGAGGACAACTGCCTGCTGATAAAGGTGTTGCAGTGGAGCGACGCCACCTACATCGAAGATCAGGACATGTGGCGCCTCAGCGGTCTCTTCCGCGAAATCTCCCTGATGGCCCTGCCGAAGGTCTCCCTGTACGACGTGGTTGTAAACGCCTCGCTCAAAGGCTCCTCAAAGGGGCTGCTCTCCGTGAAGGCTTTGTTGGAGAACACCAGCGGCAAGGCCAGCGGTCCCCTGAAGGTCACGGCGCAGCTCTATGACTGCGACGGCACCACATTCGGCAAGGAGCTCTCCGCCACTGCATCCTTTGCTGGCAAGCAGGGCGAAGCGACCATCACGGCTGAATACCCCAAGGTGCAGCCGTGGACAGCCGAAACACCCCACCTCTACACCCTCGTCCTCACCCTGTGGAAGGGCAAGGAGCTGCTGGAGAGCAAGTCCCTGAAGGTGGGCTTCCGCAACGTGGAAATCAAGAAGGGGCAATTGCTGGTCAACGGCGTGCCCATCCTCATCAAGGGCGTCAACCGCCACGAGTTCAACACGGAGCTGGGGCGCGCCGTCACCTACGAGGACATGCTGAAGGACATCCTGCTGATGAAGCAGCACAACATCAACGCCGTGCGCACGTCGCACTACACCAACGAGCCGCGTTTCTACGAGCTGTGCGACGAATACGGTCTGTTTGTCTTCGCCGAGGCGGACTTTGAGTCCCACGGCTTCGGCTACGAGGCGGGCAAGAACCCCTCCATGTGGCCCAGCTGGGAGAAGGCGATTGTGGAGCGCGGCACGCGCATGGTCAAATCCTTCCGCAACCACCCGAGCATCATCGTCTGGTCGATGGGCAACGAAGGCGGCTGGGGCTGCAACGTCGCCGCCATGATGCGCGAGGTGCGCAAGCTGGACAGCCGTCCCGTCCACTATGAACGCGACCAAGAGATGGAAAGTTCCGACATCTGGAGCGCCATGTACCGCACTCCAGAGAACTGGACGGAGACCTCCGACATGCACAAGGGCAAACACCCTGCCATCATGTGCGAGTTTGCCCACGCCATGGGCAATGGGCCTGGCGGCCTGGAGGACTACATGCAGCTCTTCTTTGCCCACGACAACATGCAGGGCGGCTTCATCTGGGAGTGGTGCGACCACGGCATCCGCACGACCGATGACGACGGCAACGAGTACTTCGCCTACGGCGGCGACTTCGGCGACTACCCCAACGACGGCAACTTCGTCGCCGACGGGTTGGTCTTCCCCGATAAGAAGCCCTCGCCTGGGCTTGTCGAATACAAGAAGGTTCTTGAGCCCGTCAGAGTGCAGGCTGTGGATTTGAAGAAGGGTGTCTTCACCCTCACCAACCATTATGACTTCCGCACGCTGGAGCATCTGTCGGGCTGCTGGTCCATCACGGAGAACGGGCGTGTCATCACGTCGGGCACTTTCGCCCTGCCGCAGGTCGCCGCACACGAAAGCGGAAAGGTGACGGTCCCCTACAAGCTGCCTGTTGGGAAGCCAGGCGCAGAGTACCACATCAACCTCTCATTCAAGTCGCAGGAGGCCACACCCTGGTCGGAAAGTGGCACAGAGGTGGCCTGGGCGCAGTTCAAGCTGCCCGTCGCGGCACCTGCCGTCAAGCGGTCGATGCCCGCGCCCGCCTTTATCGTTGACGAGGCGGATGGTGCGCTGGCCATCGGCGTGAACGACCACCTCTTCCAGTTCGACATGGAGCGCGGGGCTCTTGAAGCGTGGGAGTATGCGGGGACGCCCCTTCTGGCGCAGGGACCCATCCTCAACATCTGGCGCGCACCCACGGACAACGACAAGAACATCCGCCACGACTGGCAGAGGTACGGCTACAACTCCATGCGCCAGCGTTGCGTCTCAGCCACGTACAAGAAAAACAATGAGGCCATCGAGGTACGCATCGCCGCACGTCTTCTGCCGCTGGGCGCCAACTCCATGCAGTGCGCAGCGACGATGTGGGGCTATGACGTCGATTACCGCTACACCATTTTGGCAGACGCCTCACTGAAGCTGGATGTGGCCGCTGCATTGACCGTCTGGAACGGTGAAAAGAAGGTGCATGTCACTGACAAGAACCGCGAGGGAACGCTGGCAACCTCGCTTCCCTATCTGCCACGCATGGGCGTCGCCTTCAAGATGCCTGAATCCTTCACGAACGCGGCATGGTATGGTTTGGGGCCAGGCGAAGCCTATCAGGACTCCCGCCAGGCGCAGCGTATGGGCTACTTCAAGATGCGTGTCGAGCAGATGTTCACAAACTATGTGCGCCCGCAGGAAAACGGAAACCGCCACCAGGTCCAGCGCATGGCCCTCTATGACAAATACCACGGCGGACTGCTCGTCAAGGGACTTCCGCTCTTCGACTTCAGCGCCCGCAACTACACCACCGAGGCGCTGGACAAGGCGCAGCATCCGCACGAGCTGGTAAGAGACGATGCGCTGAACGTCTATCTCGACTATGCCCAGAGCGGGCTTGGCTCTAACTCCTGCGGACCGCTGCCGCTGGAGCGCTACCGCCTGCAGCCTGGCGACTATGCGTTCGGCTTCCACTTCCGCGGCTTTGCACCAGGCGAGATGTCTGACAACGCCTTCTTCGCACTATGAGCAACGCACCGACACAGTCGAATGGACTCCCCGAGGAAGCTCTGCTTCAGCAGGCCGCCGCGGGCGAGCTGGAGGCGTTGCGGCAACTGGACTCCATGGGGTTCATCATGGGGCCCACGGAGATGCCAGAGGCCTTCGCCGCCCGCATTCGCACGCTGAAGGACAACATCGCCAAGATGGAGAAGAGCCTCGCCGATACGGGCAAATACGAGGTGGAGGGCGTTGCGGTCTCCGCCAAGGACCGCATTTCGCGGAAGCTCTTCGACGAGGCCGCCGAGCTTGATCGCTCCCTGTACGGCTTTTCCATCGACTGGGTGCCTGGCTTCTTCATCGATCCCTTCTTTCTGTTCGGCGGGTGCGCCTTCGCCTTCTACCCCGAGTTCTTTGCCATGTTCATCATACGGCGTAGCTTCCGCAACCAGCGCAAGTGGTTCATCTACAAACGGCAGGAGCTTCTGGCGCATGAGTTGTGCCATATCGCCCGCATTGCACTGGATTCCACGCTCTACGAGGAGACCTTCGCCTACCAGGTCTCGCCAAGCCCCCTGCGCCGCCTGTTGGGAGGGCTCTTTCTGCGAGCCACCGATTCATACATGTTTCTGGGCGTGACCTTCCTGCTGCTGTTTGCGCAGGTTCTGCGCGTTTATTGGCTGCCAGGTCTGCCCATCGCCCCGTTCTGGGGGCTCATTGCCGTCACCTTCTCCTGGCTGGCACTTCGCTATGTATGGCTCATGCGCACACTCTCTGGCGCACGCAAAAATGCTTCACGGCTGTTTGGCGAAAACGCTGGCAAAGTTCTCTTCCGTTGCACGGACTCCGAAGTGAAGGCCTGGGCGGGGTTCGACACTGATGAAAAAGCAAGACAGTGGATAAGCCAGCAGGATGGAGTGCGTTGGAAGGTAATCGCTGGGGATAGGGGGTAGGCACAGAAGACTTACAAAC
>JAFTAC010000018.1 GCA_017458805.1 Victivallales bacterium
AAGGAAAACTGGATTATTTTTCATTTGGCGGTTTGCAAAATAACAATAAGGGGTTATTTTGTTAATCTTAGTGTTGAACACTAGTTCAAGGTTTCCCTAGCAAGGAGCTGGGGCTTAGAGTAAAAACACAAAGAAAGGAAAAAAACAATGAACATGAAGAACTTTTTGAAAGGTGCGTTTGCGGTTGCCGCATTGGCTGGTGCACAGATTTTCGCCCAGGAAGCGGTTCCCGAAGTGGAGACAAAAGAGAAGAGCATGCTGATTCCCAGCGTCACCCTCTCCCTTGACTACAAATCCCGCTACATCTCCGACGGTTTTGTCGTGAACCCGCAGAACATGCTGTTCGGGTCAATTGACCTGGGCTGGGAGTTTGGTGATTTTGGCGGCCTCTACGTCGGCATCTGGGGTGCCAACGACCTGAACCGCTACAATGCGGATTCCAATGTCAAGTACGAGCCCGAAGAGTTCGACTACTATATCGGCTACTGGTATGAGTTCGGCGACATCCCAGCCATCGAAAGCCTGACTCTTGACCTGAGCTACACCTACTGGGACTATCCAAGCCGTACCCATTGGGAAGGCAAGGGCGAGCAGCAGAACACCATCGCCCTGGACATCACCGCGGGCTGCTTCCTGAAGCCTGGCGTGACCATCAACTGGGACCCCGAGAACGAGAAGCTCTACTTCAAGCTGCATGTCGGCTATTCCTATGACATTGAGGATGTCAAAGGCCTCAGCTTCAATACGGGGCTTGCCATGTTCGTTGGCAACGGCCACTATGTTACTGGCAAGGGCGTTCTGGACTGGGATGACGGCTTCCCCGTTGGTGTTGCCGACCGTTCCGCCATTACCACCGTCATTTGGGATGTCTCCCTCAACTATGCGCTGAACGACTACATCTCCTTCGGCCCCTTCGCCTCCCTGAACTTCGCCGTTGACCACAACGTCCGCGAAGACTGGAAGCATGACGACAACTCCAAGAGCGGCTGCAACACCCTCTGGGGCTTCGGTGGCAAGATCAAATTCTAAGTCACATGACATCTCTATGATGTTTTGATTTGTTGGACAGGCCCGAAACGCGAGTTTTCGGGCCTGTTTGTTTTTTACGGAGAAAGAACAAATGGATGTATTGCCGAAGAACGACCCACGCCTTGAGCGTATTTTAATTTCTAGCGATGAGATATCCGACCGCGTGACCTCGCTTGCATGCGAGATTCGAGCGGTGTATGGCGAGGAAAGCGACCTGTGCATCGTGGGCATTCTGAAGGGAGCTTCCGTCTTCATGACGGATTTGGCGCGGGCACTATGCCGTGCAGGCATGCCTGGCATCACGATGGTCTTTGTACGTGCCAGCACATACGGGGACACCATCAAGGAGACGGGCGAGACCGTCCGCAAGGTAAAGCTGGATCTGCTCGGCGCGAACATCCGCTCAAAGAACATCCTGATTGTCGATGACATCCTGGACCAGGGCTTCACATTGTCAGCCATTGAGGAGAAGATGAAGCAGGAGTATCCTGAAGCCAACATCAAAACCTGTGTTTTCCTGAAGAAGAACCTGGCGCACCCATCGGACGAGGCCAGAGCCCTGCGCCGCAAGTACAAGGCGGACTTTACGGGGTTTGAGGTGGAGGACCGCTGGGTGGTCGGCTATGGCCTGGATGCTGGCGAATGCTATCGCGAACTCCCCTACATCGCCATCGCCAACGAAGAGTGCTTTCGCCACGGCTGAATGAGGTAGCCAGGCCGTCTCGGCCTGGTAAAAAACATGAATAATGCGCTGTTTTGTATGATTCTATTATGGTTTTAACACGCGTCTCCCGTGTGAAACTTCCCCCTGATGTAAAGGGGCATAGCATCCTTGACTATCTGTCAGGACGTTTCACCTACCTGACACGCGATGGCTGGGAGCAGGCGATTCACGAGGGGCGGGTCACGCTGGACGGCGAAACGGCGACACTGGATTCCGTCCTCGCCTGGAACCAGATTCTTGAGTACCTGCCTCCCGACCGCCCAGAGCCAGACGTGAACACGGACGTCAAGCTGGTCTATGAATGCGATGACTACATTGTCCTGAACAAGCCGCCTAGCTTGCCCTGCCATCCCGCTGGCGGCTTCTTTTTGCACACCCTTTGGGCACTTCTAAAGGAGGGGCTTGTGAAAGGCGTGCCCCCCATGGAGCAAATCCATTTCATCTCGCGCATTGACCGCGAGACTTCGGGGCTGGTGCTGCTGGCAAGAACGCCCCAGTTCCACACCCGTGCCTGCAAGATGATCCACCAGGAGGGTACGATGAAGCAGTACCTGGCTATTGTGCATGGAAGCTTCCCTGATGAACTGGAAGCCGACGGCTGGCTCTACCACGACCCCAATTGTCCCGTGGAGAAACGCCGTGCCTTCTCGCTGGAGAAGCCTGATGTCAAGGCTGAAAACGCCCATACAAGCTTCCGTTGCCTGCGCCGCAACGATGATTTGTCCCTTGTGGAGGCTACCCTCCATACAGGTCGCTACCACCAGATACGAGCCACCCTGTGCGGTCTGGGCTACCCCCTTCTGGGCGACAAGATGTACGGTCTTGACGAGACCATCTACCTCCGCTTTGCCAAACAGTGCATGACTGACGAGGACCGCCGCAAGTTACGCATCGACCGCCAGGCCCTCCACGCCTGGAGACTCCATTTTGACGGACACCTCTTTGAAGCCCCCCTGCCAGTGGACTTGCAAGTGGTGGGGTAGCTAGGTCGTTCTCGGCCTGGGAGCGGGTGTTTTCTGTCCTGTGCACGGTACGCAAGCACTGCGGTTTTAGCGAATACAGGATAGGATGGGTTAGAAAGCCCCAAAGCACCTTTTTGCATGATCGTGGTTTGACAAATCCTCTTTTGGCAATATAATATCTTTGTATGTTGCACTTTTGCGAAACGCATTTTTGCGAAACGCATTTTTGCGAAACGCACTTTTGCGAAATTACCAAGAAGATATAGGAGGATTCTAGATATGAGACCGTTTAAATATGGATGTGTGGTTAGCGGGGAGAATTTCTGTCCACGTCCCGAATTGGAAAAGCAACTTAGAGAGTTTGCGTTGGCGGGGCAGAATCTGGTGATTCATGGTCCGCGCCGCATGGGAAAGACTTCCCTTATCACGCACACTATTGGGCAAATGAAGGGAATGCGCCTCATTTACATCGACCTGTATGCAATTAAGACCCTTTCTGACTTTTGTTCACGTGTCATGAAAGGGATTTCCAAAGCGACTTCGGAAGTGTCGTTTTTAAAGAAAGCTCTTCAGTTGGCCTTTCGGTTGCGTCCAGTCATGGCAGTGGATCCAGATGGGTCAACTAGTATTTCCGTTGATACACGTGCGGCAGAGGAGCCAGAATCCCTGGGTGCTGTCATGTCCACGCTTGAAAAGATGACTCAAGATGAAAAATCTTGTGTGGTTTTTGATGAGTTCCAAGACATATTGAATCTGGATAATGCTCGTGGCATTCTTGCGGAGATGCGCAGCACCATTCAATTCCAAGAAAATACGGCATACTTCTTTACTGGAAGTATCAGGAATGCCATGATGTCCATCTTTGATGACATGGATAGTCCCTTCTACAAATCTGCATTGGCTTTTACTGTCGAAGAGATAGAACCACGCGCTTTTTCCGCGTTTATTGCCAGCCGCTTTGCAAAGGGGAAGCGCCGTATAGAGGATGCTGTCATCCAGAGAATCTTGCAGTTTGCAGATGGCGTGTCTGGCGATGTTCAGGAGCTTTGCGAGGCATTGTGGGAGACGACTGAGGAAAACGATGAGATTACTCTTGTGGATTTTCCAAAGGCCCTGGAGCTGATTTTCAGTCGGGAACTGGGGGGCTATGAGACAGTTGTGGAACGATTGACACCGTCTCAATCAACTGTCCTAAAAGCACTTGCGATTGAGAAGACTTTACAACCATACTCCATTGAGTTTATGACCAAGGTAGGAAAAACGGCAAGTACCATTCGGCGTGTCCTAGATAAATTGACGGCGGACCGAGTGATTTTCCAGAAAAAGAGCGCCTATCACTTTTCAAATCCCTTTTTCCGTGAATGGCTTGCTAGAAAGCAGTAGCTCAATCTTCTTGAGTATAGAAGAACAAGCGGCAAGTACGTGGCTTGTCAAAATACAGGGACCATGACGCAAGTTGTGAGCCTTTCATCTGCATCGTATTACCGTTGAACTCCTCGACCTTGTAGGTGGCGTTGGAATTGATGGCATGAAGAGCGGGGGTGAATGTCGTCAGTGGACAATCCTTGCGTCTGAACACGGCGAAGAAACCTTCGGAGCCTTCGGGCAAGTGGAGCTGGTAGGCACAGTAGAGTTCGGAGCTGTCAAAAGGATTGTCGGTGAGGGCATAGAAGTCGCCAAGGAAGTAGCGTTGGATGCGCTTGGCAAGGGAGAACATCCTGCGGAACCAGTCAAGCTCTTCTTTTGATGGAGTGCGTTTCAAGAGCATCCCCTGGAAGTCCGTGGGTGAGAAAACCGTGCCAGCAGCGAGTCGGCTGAGGAAAGCATAGTCGTCGAAGACGGGCACTGTGAAGGTTTCACCTCCCGTGATAGGGATGTATGCCGTGGAGTTCAGCGTGATGTTCTGAGTGAGTTCATCGCAATCCTTGAACATCTGTGCGTCATCGCGGCAGTAGCTGTGGGAGCGGGACATCATCTGGTAGTCCATGCGGCGTCCACCTGCGGCACAGTTTTCGATAAGGATGTCTGGATAGCGCCGCCGAAGCTCGTCCCAGAAGAGATACAGCCCATTGATGTGCTTGATTTCCAGAACGCCTTTTCGATCAGGCTCGTCGTTGTCGTCCCAGATGGTTCGTTCCCTGCCAGCAAAGTTGCAGTCCTGGCGGTAGATGTCAATGCCGCTCTCGTCGATGTTGCGGCATACCTCCTGCAAAGCCCATTGTCTCGCCTCTGGGTTTCCAAGGTCCAGCAAATAGATGTATGGCGATGGATTGATTTTCACACGATGGAAGTATTCGGGTGTTCCCTGACGATGGGCGCATTGTCGGTGGCGCGTTCAGGTTCAAACCACACAAGGAACTTCATCCCTGCCTTGTGCGCGGCCTCGGAGACTCTTTTCATGTTGCCATCGGGGTGTGCCCAAGTGTTCGGGTGCCAGTCTCCCACGTATTCAGACCATCCAGGGCCGCAGTTGGGTTCCTGCAAGGTTTCGCGGTACTTGCCGTACCAGTTCGCATCCACCCAGAAGACATCGAAGAAGCCAGGAAACTCCTTCTGGGCGAAGTCGATGATTTTCAACATGTTTTCGTCTGTTTTGTTACCGCCAGAGGCTCCGATTGGCAGCCATGGGCGGAATAGATTCCCCTGTGAATCGCACGGAGCAAAGTACGTGAGCATCAGGCGGTGAAACAGAACTAGACCATCGGCGACACTCATGTTTTCCCGTTCAAGAAGCAGAATGGAAGGAAGCACGAAGCGTTCGCCTGGGCGCATCTTGAAGCGTACGCCATCGAGGCCCACGTTCAGCTCGAACTCCGCCTTGCGTATCTGGATGTCTGCACGCCAGCCACCCGACCATCCCACGGCGATTTCCAGCCCATTCATACTGTCCATGTCAATGCCAAAATAGGGCAGCCAAGCGGAGCTGGAGAGCCCCTTGTCGGTCGTGATGTGCAGAGAATCGCAGCCGACGCGGTCCTGGAGAAGGGTGTCGTGGCGCGTGAAGTCTGTCAGCTTCGTTTCAGAGCCTGTCGTGGCCCTCACGCGAAGCTGTAGCTTGTCGCATGGGCGTATAAGGTGGAGTGAGCGAATCTCCTCGATGATACACGTTTCCTCATCACCAATGCATTCGATGACAGGGAGAATCTCTGTAGCGGGAAAGCCAGGAAAACGTCTGGTCGTCACCTCAAGGCACAGCCTTCCGTCAGGAGAAGAATAGGCATCGGTCTCGGGGGTGAGAGTGCCCATGGCCCAGCTTTCTGAATCAAATGGCGTGCCATCGTAGATGAAGTGAATGGGGGAGGTCATTGTGGTCTTTTATGGATATGATTAAGAAGGGGTTATGTTGCTTGGCATTTCAAGAAACCATGGATTCTCTATGGTGTAAAATCTGGTTTAGGGCTTCTAGGGCTTAGGTTGTCCAGGGCTTAGGCTGAACTATTCATTTGGGGGGACACCCCAAAAAATGGTTCCGGTTAATTCCAGAAAGATCTAGCATCCTCGTCCCGCTCGAAGTGGACATCGCTTGCGAAAATACGCTCTGCATGGTTAATGGAGAGGAAGTGGCTCGGGTAGTCCTTCTGATCCGCAAGGCGGACAGGTGGTTTCACGACATGGAAGCGGCAGTTGGTGAACCAGATGTCGTGCGGGTGCGGCTGAGTTATCTCCTGACCGATGACTTGGATGTTGGCGTAGCAGTTGCCGCGCAGGCCGTCAAAGGAGATGTCGTGGATGGTGGCGGTGGTCTCGGGTGAACCCGCATCAATCTTCACGGGGCAAGCCGTGTTGTCGAAACGGATGTTCGAGATGCTGATGTCGTATATATCGACGCCAATCTTCGATGAGTAGGCCGACTGGACGAGAAAGCCTCTGGCGGACCGCCGTATGGCGATGTTGGAGATGGCGACGTTGCGGATGATTCCACTGCCGACGCCGATGCGGAAGGCGCAGACGGAGCAGCCCAGCACGCAGTTGGTGATGGTGACGTTTTCGCAGGGAGAATGCTTCCCACACAGCACACGCTCATGTCCACGCAGGGTTATGGCGTCGTCTCCCGTCTCAATGTTGCAGTTGGAGACCATGACGTTCTGGCAGCAGTCGATGTCGATGCCATCGGTGTTGGCTGCGTCGGGCGGGTTGCGGATAACTAGCTTTTCCACAACGACATCTTGGCAGCCGATAAGGTAGCAGCACCAGCAGGGGGAATTGCGTATTGTTATGCCACTGACCAACACGTTCTGGCACTCGCAGAAGACCAGCATCTGCCCAGGACGCAGCATCTTTTTATCACGTGATACGCGGAAACCCCAGGCCCAGGCGTAGTTGTGGCGCAAGGGCGGGTTCTCAACAGGAGGCTCAAAGTAGAAATCACCGCTGCCGTCAATGGTGCCACGCCCCGTGATGGAGACGTTCTTTCTGCCGATGGCGATGATGAGATGTGCTCCACGCCACTGCTCGACCGTGCTTCCCCAGTTCTGGGGATACTCGTCAGGCGGGTTGTAGTCGTCCATGTTTGTGCTGGCAACCAGCACCGCACCTGGCTCCAGATGCAGGTCGATGTTGTCCTGGAGGCGCAATGTACCTGTCACGAAGGTGCCTGCTGGCACGACAACCTGTCCGCCACCCTGTGCAGCCGTCGCGTCAATTGCTTTCTGAATGGCGGTTGTGTTGAGCGTTGCACCATCCGCAATGGCGCCGAAATCCAAGATACTTGCCATAATTGTTAT
>JAFTAC010000128.1 GCA_017458805.1 Victivallales bacterium
CTGGGAAGGCAAAGGTGCTGAACAAATCGGTCCCTGCCACAATGCCAAGCGGCTCTGTTGTCTCCATGCGGTCGGTTCTTGCAAGAGGGGCGCTATTCTGCGTGATTTCCGCATAGACGGAGGTGGGGTGTCCAAAGAGGAAGCAGCCAACGTCAAGGATGTGTGTGCCCAGAACAAGCAGGTCTTCGCCGCCGCCGCGTCCATCCTCCTTGCCACGTCCGTAGAAGGTCAGAGGACGCCCGATTTTCCCCTGCTGAATCAGCGCTTTCATCGTCCGAAAAACAAGGGCATAGCGAGCTAGGTGCGCCACGCAGACGCGGCAGTTGTTCTCACGGGCAAGGCGCACGATTTCATCGGCCTCCTCCAAAGTGGAGACCAGGGGCTTTTCGCAGAGGACACTGACGCCTCGGCGCAACGCCGCGCAAATCACCTCGAAATGGTCGCCAGGCAGGCGTGAGCAGACATCAATGATGTCAAGTTTCTCATTATCAAGCATCTCCTGCCAGGTGGCATAGTGGCGTTTCGCCTCCATCTTGCCCATACGCTCCGCAAGATTCTGGGTGTTCGAATCCGCCAGTGCAGCAATTTCGACATCTGGCAGCCCCTTGAACGCAAAATGCGTGCCATGCCCTCCACGCCCAGGAATGCTGGTGTCATAGACAATGCCTATCCGTTTCATGCCTTTATTCCTCCATCCTGCGATTTGAATAAATCCTGCCGTCCCGCCTGGGAGGTTGGGCCAATGGCGCGCCCGCCGTCAATGAGAAAATCCTCGCCCGTGATGTAGCCAGCCTCCTCTGATGCGAGGAACGCAATAAGCGCGGCCACATCCTGCGGCGTGCCCGTATGCCCCAGCCAATTGCCGTGTGTCGGCTTGCTTTGGCAATCCTGCGGTAGTTTGCCGTCCTTACCAGGTCGCATCCGCTCGATGAGGCCAGGCGATATGCTGTTGACGGTGATGCCGCACTGGCCGACCTCCATGGCAAGCGTTCTCGTGAAGCCGATGATACCCGCCTTTGCAGCCGAATAGTCTGCCCAGCCAGGCAGACCGCACCGCCCTGCGATGGAGGCGGTGTTGATGATGCGCCCGTAGTTCGCTGCCATCATGTAGCCCAGCACGGCGCGTACGCACCGCATCGTGCCCAGCAAGTTGAGGTTGAGGACGAACTGCCACGTGCTTTCCTCCGACTGGACAAAATCCGTCTGCTTGCCAATAAGCTGCGCACTGCCTCCAGCGTTGTTCACAAGCACGTCAATCCGCCCTGTGCACTTGAAAATCTCTGCGAAGACAGAATCTACCGCCGTTTCGTCCCGACAGACGTCCAAGGCGAAACCAAGAGCCTCAAATCCCTCGTCAACCAGCTCGTTAGCGACGGCAACAGCGCGTTCGCGCGTAACATCTGTCACAACAACAAAAAAGCCATCCTTTGCCAGGCGACGGCAGATAGCCAATCCTATGCCACCGCCCGCACCCGTTATAACCGCCACACGCTTCGTCTGCATAATTATCACTCCACTTTATTTTTGAATTAGCAATTAGCAATTAGAAATTAGCAATTAGAAATTACTAAACGCTGCTAATAACTAATTGTTAATTTCAAATTGCTAATTGCTAATTGCTAATTTCTAATTGCTAATTGTGTGTCCATCCTGCATAAAGTATCTGGTTATCAACATCATAGAGAAACGCCTTACCTCCATGGTTGGGGAAAATGAAGGAATAGCCAAGGTTGTTTTTGGGATAATCGTGTTTTTTTAGTCGATAGGGGTCTGAATGAAAGAAGCCCCATGTCATGGCAATACTGTTAACGCCCTGCGGTCCTTCAGGATTTGCGTTGTTCATATAACCGTTTTCAGCAAACTCGTACCCACGCTTTGCGGCAAAACTCATCAGCTCCTCCTTTGTGCAGGTGCATTTGATATGGGCATATCCCCCTAGAAAGAAAGGAGAATGCCCGTAATAGTCAATCTCCGTCGCTCCTTCGGGAATCAACATTTCTGCCATACGAGAGCTTTCCTTGTGCATGGTGACCAGTTCGTTGTAATCCTTTGCCTGGAAACGATAGTCACGGCTGCGACCACCTGTCCATTTCGCAGCGCCAATAAATAGCAGCAACGGCCCCAGCAGGTAGGCAGTCAAAAGCCACAATATGCTTATTCTCCTTGGCGAACACGGCATTTTCTTGATAAGCGTGCGAAACTGATGGCGAACGAACAAAACCAGAAGAACAAGAGCAATAAGTGTACTAAACAGTAACACCCCAAAAGGAGGATGTGAGCTCGTGGCGAAAAACAACAACAGTATCACCAACGCAATGAAGATGTCAAGCATCACAAACACAGGAAAAACCACCAACACATTCAAAATGAATGTAGTCCAAGCCCCTACACCCGCCTTGCTGTTGTTCTCGTTATCCATTTCAGTACCTATGATTATTATGCATTTTGCGAGATTAATATGTATGCTCTTACGAGAATTACAAGATGATTTCTCAAAAACACCTTTTTCAAGAAATAAATGCCATGACACACGCTATATTATAAGCTGCAAACTCCACTTCCTCTCCCCATTCCACCCACAATAACCCTATCAAGGAGTCACCTCATGCTGAAAATACTATTGCCAAAAGACGAAGGCATCTACAGGATTGCAGCGGATGAAATAAGCAAATACTGGCGGCTAGCCACGGGCGTGCAACTGGAAAGCACGCTGGAGGATGACGGCGGCGATTTGATTGTCGTCGGTTCCGATGCCGTCAACGCCTTCACACACGCAAAAATCATCGAGAAGGTCATTCCGCAGTTCAGCATGGCGACAGGAACGGATGCATACAGCATTCGTTCCGCCTGCGAACCTAATGGTCGCAAACTCCTTTTCCTTGCTGGAGCCCGCCCACGCGCCATCCTCTATGCAGTCTATCGTTTCTTCGAACTACGTGCCGACTGCCGCTACTTCTGGGATGGGGACATCGTCCCGCACACAAATGACATTGACATCACGGGGCTGGATGTGACCGAAGCCCCGCGCTTCTCCTATCGCGGCCTGCGCTACTTCGCTCACCGTTCGCTGACGCGCTTTCAGGCAGAACACTGGGACCTCGATGACTGGAAGAAGGAAATCGACTGGATTCTCAAAAAGCGACTTAACCTGTTCATGCTGCGCATCGGACTGGACGACCTCTTCCAAAAGGCTTTCCCCGACATCGTCCATTACCCCAAAGACTACGTTGTCCCCGAGGCAAAGCCTCGTAGTTACGACGACCGCACGCTCTTCTGGAGCCTGGAGTACCGCGGCGAGCTCCGCAAAGCCCTGCTTGCATACGCACGTGAACGCGACCTCATGCATCCTGAAGACGTGGGCACGATGACGCACTGGTACAGCCGCACCCCCAACGAATACCTTGACGCCGTCAAACCCGATTTCATCCCCCAGGTGACTGGCGGCTACAGCGAAAAGACAGGCCTCGTCTGGGACATCCGCCAGGACAAGAACCTCGACGCCTATTTCAAGCTGACGGAAACGCACATCCGCGAATACGGCGCACCCGACATGTTCCATACCATCGGCCTTGCAGAACGCCGCTGCTATGACGACCGCGAGGCAAATCACCAGATGAAGCTCTACACCTATCGACGCATCCAAAGCAAGCTGCGCGAAAAGTATCCCAATGCACCGCTGCTTATAGGGTCGTGGGATTTCAGCATGTACTGGCAGCCAGAGGAGGTACGCGACCTGCTCAAAGAACTCGACCCCGCGAACACCTTCATCTTTGACTACATCTCCGACACAGACGATGAGAAACGTAATTTCCAGAATTGGGACATCATAGGACGCTTTCCATGGTTCTACGGAATCTTCCACGCCTACGAGTCAAACAGCGAACAGCGCGGCAACTACGAGGCGATTGCACAGCGCCTGCCGCTGGCCACCCGCGACCCGATGTGCAAGGGGCTGGTCTTCTGGCCAGAAAACTCCCATGCGGACACGCTGATGCTCGAATACATGGCCGCAAACGCCTGGGAACCGTCGAAGGAGAACTATACCATCACATCCTTCCTGGAAATGTTCCTCGGCAAACGCTATATACCTGCAGAACTCCCTGCAATGCAGTCGATTTGGCGCAAGGCACTGCCCTTTATTGAAGCGATGCATTGGAATGCATACTCGCCATATCAGAGGCCAGAAGGCGTTGCCTTCAGAAACATAAACTACGAGTTCTTCGCAAGACCAGCAAACGCATTTATGTGGCTGGAACCAGTCCATATCCAACGTGCGTACTACTACCAAAACCACCTCAAGGCTGTTGTTGCAAACGCACCTGCCCTCCTGCGTGAAATAGCGGAGATTGACTTTGCCAACGCGAGTGAGTTCGTCTTCAGGGATGCATTGGACATCGTCCGTACC
>JAFTAC010000129.1 GCA_017458805.1 Victivallales bacterium
ACAGACCAGACACTTGCATTTTAGCGAATATGTATTATATTATGGTCATTTCGGATTGGTCTGGCTTTGGCAATGTCGATTTTTCACAAGGAGATGCAGATGACAAGGAAGAAGGCAGTGATCTACGCACGCCAGTCAAGCGGCAAGGAAGAGGAAAGCGAGTCCATCGCTCTGCAGTTGGAGCTGTGCCGTGAACTTGCCCGAAAGCACAACATAGACGTCCTCGGCGAGTTCCACGACGCCAACACTTCAGGCCGCCTTTATCCGGAGGGGGCGGAGGAGGTGATGGCCTTTGACGTCGCCTACAGGAATTGGTGCAGGAGCAACTCGCTGGACAAGAAGTCGCGCCCGGGCCTTAAAAAAGTCCTCGACGCGCTTCCGCATGTTGACTTTCTAATCGTCTATGAGATGACCAGGCTGTACCGCCCCGTGCAGAACAGCTTCCTCCAGGGCTACATAGACACCCGCCTTGTCGAGAACCACGTGAACGTCCTGACGGTGAAGGAGGGCGAAAGCAACCCCTCCAACTTCTCGGACAGCCTGGTGGCGACGATAAAGTCACACGTGAACGACAACCAGATAAGACTCACGAGCGAGAAGTCGAAGCTGGCGCTGATGAAACTGCGCGACGAAGGGTATCTTCCCACGGGCACGAGAATGTACGGGATACGGTACATAGGCGGACGGGAGCGCCGCGTCGAGGTCATCCCTGAACAGGCGGAGGTCATAAAATTCGTGTTCAGGAGCACGCTGGAGCACAAGCCGTACAACTGGATCCTGCGGGAGATGAACCGCCTGTACGGCGACAGGGTTTCCGGCAAGGCGTTCTACACGACGTCGTTCCGCCACATCATCGCGCAGCCTTTCTACTGCGGCTACATGCACGACTCGCACGGGGCGCTGATAGAGGCAAGGCAGATGCGCGGGCAGGAGATAATATCCCTCGATGAATGGCAGAGGGCCAACGACATACTGTCCAACAAGCAGCGCCCCGCACAGCGCAGAAAGAGCCTGCCCCACCCCTTCTCCAGCCTCCTTGTGTGCGGCTACTGCGGAGCGAAGATGATTGTCGGGCAGGACGGAGAAAAGGAGTACTACCATTGCATAACGGCCTTGAATGCAGGCAGGGACGAATGCCGCCAGGCCCGCGTCACCATTAACCTCATCAGGCCCTCCATGTTCTATACGGGGCTGAAGAAGGCCGTCGCCCCATTGCTGGCGCTGTCCCTGTACAACTCGCTTGAGCATCAGGCGTCCATGCAGAGGCGGCGCAGGGAACTGGACAAGCTGAACGTCAGCCTGGCGAACTACCAGAGGCGCCTTGACGACGCGAGTGCCTCGTACGTTGAGGGGCAGATGGCCGTGGACGCATACAACATGGTTCACGAGAAGGCGAATGCACGGATAAAGTCGCTGAAGGCGGAAATCATGCAGATAGAGCACGCCAACAGCAACGCCAAGGCCGAGGAGGAGCGCGTGAGGACGTTCCTGACGAACATCGACATGCTGATGGAGGACCGCCTCGAGCCGCATGTGTTCGAAGACCTGCTCACGGACAGCGTGAGGCAAATCAGGTGCTTCTACGACTATCTGGAGATAGACACTGTGTATGGAAGTTTCACGCTTAGGAGGTACATGGACGGCAAGTTCAGGAACTTTCCCAAATTCACCTACGAGATAGTCCCGCCTGACGGCATGGGGAAAAACCCCCGCGACACGCAAATCCACGTCACTTACATCTATGGGAAAAACACTAGCAAAGATTTGATAGTGGACCTCAGGAACATGAAGATTTTTGCTCAGAACTGAACATGTCCTCTCTCGAAGAAAAAAAAGCCCTGCGTAAAGAATCTTATGCAGGGCAAGTTATAAAAAACACTGAAATGCGAGTGCTTAGACCACCAGCAATTCGATGAGCGTGAATGAATGCTTTTTCATGGTTGTCTCCTGTATGATAATATGGTTTGACTTCTCTAAGACATAATTATATCATACAATGTGAGAAAAACAACTATGAAAAACAAAAAAAGTTTTATTCTTTGACGGCACCAGCGGTGAGACCACGTATAATTTGTTTTTGTGCAAAGAGATAGACGAGAATGAGGGGGATGACGACAAGGAGCAGGGCGGCGCTGGTCTGGGTGATGAGGATGTCGTGCTCGCCTTTGAAGTCGTTGAGGGCCAGCGGCAGGGTGCGGACTCCAGGTCCAAGGAGTGTCAGTGCGAAGGCGTATTCGTTCCACATGGTCAGGAAGTTGAAGATGAAGACCGTGGCCAGCGAGGGGCGCGAAAGGGGCAGTGCGACATTCCAGAAGACCCCCCAGGCAGTGCAGCCATCGACGCGGGCTGCGTCCAGAAGGTCGCGTGGCAGTGCGTTGAAGGCGTTGCGCAGGATGAGGATGGAGACGGGGAGCGCGAAGCCGATGTAGGGCCCTGCTAACGCCAGCAGGCTTCCCTTGAGGCCAAGCCCACTGCTTCCCATCAGCTGGTTCAACGGGATGAGCGTGACATGGATGGGAATCATCATGCCCAGCAGGAAGAGGACGAAGAGCAGGTTGCGTCCAGGGAAGCGCATCTGCGAAAATGCGAATGCCGCAAGGGCGGCGAACGCCACCGCTACGATGACGGAGGCGACGCAGAGGAGCAGGCTGTTCAGGTAGGCTGAACCGAATCCACCGTCGCGGAAGACGGCTTGGAGGTTGTCCAGGACCCATTTTGATGGGAGTGCGAGGGGGTGCGCCTGGGCGTCGCCCTCTGTGCGGAAGGCGCAAAGTGCCATCCAGACCAGGGGATAGGCGGTGAAGAGCAGGAAGAGGAGCAGCAGGATGTGCCGCAAGATGGTGGCGGTTTTGCTCATGGTGCGGTTTCCTCCTTGAGGCCAGAGCGGAGGCGGCGCGATTGCAGCGGAATGACGACGAGCAGCGCCGTGAGGAAGAGCAGCACGGCTGCAGCGGAGCCGTAGCCGAAGCGTCCCTGTCCTTGGTCGAAGGCGAGGCGGTAGATGTAGGTGGCCAGCACTTCGCGCGATTCGGCGGGTAGGCCGCCCGACATCATATAGACCAAGTCAAAGTACTTGAGGGAGCCGACGATGGAGAGCGTGGCGGAGACGATGGCGGTGGGTTTCAGCAATGGCAGGATGATGTGCCAGCAGATTTGCCACTCGCTGGCGCCGTCTATGCGCGCCGCCTCGAAGTAGTCGTTGGGGATGCCGCTCAAGCCCGCCATGAAGAGCACCGTGTGGAATCCCGTGTACTGCCAGCAGATGGTGACGAAAATCCAAAGCAGTGACCAGCCAGGAGTCGCCAGCCAGGCGAACTCGAAGTCAGGCTTGACCAGCTGTATCAGCGCGGTGAGCAGCCCATTGCCTGGCTCGTAGATGTACTGCCACAGGATGGCGATGGCGACGGTAGGCATGATCATTGGCGCAAAGAAGGCCGTGCGGAACACTGTTCGCCCCCAGGTTGGGTAGTGGAGCAGAATGGCGAGAAACGCCGCCAACGGCAACTGGATGGCCAGCGAACCGACCAGCAGTAGAAGGTTGTGCCACAGGCTGTACCAGAAGACCTTGTCGTGCAGCAGCTCGCTGTAGTTGCGAAGCCCGTAGAACGCAGGCGAAGACATGGGGCCGTCCCAGTGGAACAGGCTCATCTGGAAGGAGTTGACGATGGGCCAGAGCACAAAGAGGCCATACGCCAGCAGGGCTGGCAACAGAAATAACCAGGGGGTGTATTTTCGTGTGTGCATTTTCGGGGGCCGCAGGTGGCTTTCCCGCGCCGCTTCGCTGGTGCGGGAAAGCCATCCAAAGCGGGGCGCGCGCTCTGAAGGAGCGCGCTATCAGGACGACGGGCGGCACGCCTGGGGGGAGTTCAGCTTCATCCAGTGGCCTTCCAACGTCGTCCTGACAGCGCACTCCTTTAGAGTGCGCTGTTTTGCATACACTCAGAACTATTATGGAAGCACACTCAAAACTCGGAATACTCTCCTGCACGGCCCTCCTTGTCGGCGGGCTGATAGGCAGCGCCATCTTCTCGCTGTCGGGCCTGACGATGTTCATGGCGGGGCCAGCCGCCATTCTCTCGTGGGTTATCGGCGGCCTCATCATGATGGCGTATGGGCTGTTCATGGGGGAACTTGCATGCGTATTTCCCTACTCGGGGGGAGTCTATATGTTTCCGAAGCTCGTCTATGGTGGAAGTCGTGGACGTCTGCTGGGGTGGCTGGCCTGCTGGGGCTCAATCCTGACAAACATCAGCGCTATCGCCTTCGGCGCCATCTACGTCGGCATCTACCTGAGCCTCTCCTTCCCCAAGATGGGTGGCCTCCAGGTGCCGCTCGCCTTGCTCTCCATACTGTTCTGCCTCGCCCTGAATCTCGTAAACTTCAGCACGACAGGCAAGGTCAATGCCGTCATCGTGGTTGCGCTGCTAGCCACCATGGGCATCTATATCGCAGCGGCCTTTGGAACAAAAAGCTACAATACCCAACTGCTTAAGCCGTTTTTCTCGCAGGGTGTCGGCGGGAAGCTTGGTTTCCTATCGTCCGTCCCCATCGCCATGGTGGGTTATAGCGCCATCGTGGCAATAGCATTCATGGTCGCCGAAGTCAGAAACCCGCAGCGCACCGTTCCGATATCGATGCTATGCGCCGTGGGCGTTGTCATGCTGGTTTATGTTCTGATGATTGTAGCGACCTTGGGGCTGGTTTCCGCTGCGGAACTGGCAGAAAAGCCAGACATCCGCTTCATCCCCATCTTCGCGGCAGCCTCGAAGCTCCAAACGCTACCTTGGCTGCCAGCGGTTGTCAGCATATCCTCCGTGCTGGCCCTTTTGACCACCATCCTTATCTGCATCTCCATGAACGCCAGAGCCATCCAGGCTTCGGCGCAGGATGGCATCCTGCCCGCCTTTCTAGCAAAAAACTTGGCAAACGGCGAGCCAGCCGCAGCCGCCACTACAACCTGCCTTCTCGCGGCAGCTTGCGCGTGCTTCCCGCAGTTCACCTCGCAGATAGTCAACTTCGGCACGCTTTTCAACGTCATCACCGTTGCCATCACCATCACCGCTCTCATCCAGGCAAGACGCAAGGAAATGATACCCCTTCACAGTTTCAAATCACCTGGTGGCAGACCGCTCCCATACCTCCTGCTGGGAATTCTGATCCTTTGCAACGCCATGGTTCTCTTGAATAGCGGAGTGGCCATCTGGATTGTCACAGCCGTCTCCCTCGCCATCGGCCTCGTCTTCCTGTATCGCCCGCAATCTCACCAAACAGTCGGCCAAAACGAATGAAAAAGCTGCTTTCCATCCAGGACATCTCGTGTTACGGGCAATGTTCGCTGACCGTGGCGCTGCCCATCATCTCCGCTTGCGGAATTGAGACGGCTGTGCTTCCCTCGGCTGTGCTTTCCGCCCATACTGGAGGCTTCAAGGAGATTACCTTTCGCGACCTGACTGATGACATGCCCGCCATCCTGAAAAGCTGGCTTGCAAACGATATCCGCTTTGACGCCTTCTACACGGGCTATGTCTGCGAGCGGCAGATCGCTCCTATCCAAGCCATCATCAAGGCATGTGCAAAACCTGGAGCCCTGCGCATTGTGGATCCCGTCATGGGAGACGACGGGGTTCTCTACTCTGGCTTCACAGAGGAGTTTCCGCAAAAACTCCGCCCAATCTGCGTGAATGCCGACTATCTTCTGCCAAACCTGACCGAAGCCGCCCTTCTGCTCGGCGAAAAGCCCCGTCTGGACGGATATGACCAGCCCTATATCGAAGAGTTGCTACGCAACCTTTACAGCCTTGGCGCGAAAAACATCATTCTAACGGGCGTCTCGTTCGATCCAAATACTTTAGGTGTGGCCATCTACGACGGCAAGAGAGTCGCCTACGACTTTAATCCGCGACTGCCACACTCCTCACCAGGCACAGGCGATGTTTTCGCCTCCGTCTTCACTGGTGCCATCCTGCGCGGAAAAAATATTATTTATGCAGCCTCCCTCGCAGCAGACATTGTCTGCTTAGCCATGCAGAACACACCCCCAGAACACTGGTATGGTGTCGCATTCGAAACCGCCATACCAGAACTGGTAAAGGGGGTAACGACGACGCCCCCGTCGTCGCCGTGAA
>JAFTAC010000130.1 GCA_017458805.1 Victivallales bacterium
ACGAGACGCGCAACAGCCGGATGATAGCAAGCCGTGAGGAAGCTGCCGATCCAGATTCCATCATAGAAGTGCCCGTGGACTACAAGAAGGAATTTGCGAACGACCTTGAGGCTGCCATTCGAGACCTTGCTGGGCTTCCCATTGGCGGCATCGGCGCGTTTATCAAGAAGCGTGAGACCATCGAGCTTGGAGCGCAAACCTTCGAGCGCATGTTTGACGGCCATCAGCTTTTTGCCCACAGCACTATTGACATCACGCGCTTTGCGGGTAGGCTTGCTGATGTCCTTGACGAAGAGTTCCTAGAGCAGCTTGCCGAGCAGCCAGTGTCGTTTATAGCCAGCGTGGACTTGGCCCTCACTGGCGACAGTTGCGGCTTTGCTATTGGTCACTATGCTGGACTGAAGGCCGTGGGCAAGGGCATTGATTGGAACGAGGAAGCCAGAAAATATGTCGAGACGCCAGCCGGAGAGGCCCCGTGCGTTTGCATTGATGGCCTGTTGGAGATTGTCCCTCCTGCCGTGGACGAAATCGACATCAGCCTCATAGGCGACCTGTTGGAGCTGCTGAACTCCCGTCTTGTGCTGGAAGGCGTCTCTGCTGACTCGTTCCAGAGTGCGGCGCTGTTGCAGCGGATGCGCAAGCTACGCAATCGGCATGGTCGCCGTATTCGTTCCGGCATGGTCTCGGTGGACGCTTCCTCTGCCCCCTACAACGAAGTAAAGCAGGCGCTCAGAGACGGACGGCTTATCTTCCCCAACTTCCCCAAAGTCAAGCGCGAACTGCGCGAACTTATACGCGATCCAAAAACGAACAAGATAGACCATCCTCTTGAGGGCAGCAAGGACGTGTCTGACGCCCTGGCTGCTTCGACCTATCTCATTGTCCTGCGCAACTCGAACAAGAGCTTGAAGGGGGCGGCTGGGCGGCGGCTTCTGGAAGGCATAGACGCCCCTGAACAGGAGTCTGCCCCACGCGCGCGACCTAAGGGCAGTGGTCATCGTGTGCATTTTTAGCTTGCATTTTGCCTTTCCAAAAAACTTTGCTATAGTCCTTCCATCACATTTCCACACAACAAGGAGTGGATTGGATGGACATGTTTGACATCTTCACCGGCAAACAGCAGCCTGAAAAAAAGCCAGAAGCGGCTTCTGGGACTTCTGGGAAGCGCGGCGGCTACGTCGAGCGCAGAGGCATGGTGGTGCGCGTACAGAATGCTTCTGTGCTGTTCTTTGACGATGCCAGCCAGCAGGAAATCTTCGTTCCTCTGTCGCAGGTGAAAGATTGGTGGTTTACGGCGTCTAGCTCCAAACGCGGTTTTGCTTTGGATGACTGCGAGCTGGACGACGAGATTACCATCTGCATTCCGCGCTGGTTGGCAAAGAAGGAGGGTATGGTGTAGCTATGGCTGCGAAGGTCATTGTGCTTTGGGGCGGGCCGGAGGTCAGCAATTTTTACGATTATGCCGTATGGAACGGAGAGAACGCGCAGAAAATCCTCGAACATGTGGATGTGTACGACTTCCAGACTGAAGAAGAGGCCGAGGCGTTCCGCATGGGCCTTTGCGCAGTGAAGTCCCCGACGGCCAAAGATTTTACGGAAATCACGGAGCGCAGCTACCAAGCCTTGCAGGAGTTGGCGAACCTGGCGGTGAAGAAGCGCGCGGCCTAGGAGGTGCAGTATGCGCGATATTGTCACAAGAGAACTGGCCGACTTTCTGCGGGCCGCAGTCAAGATGCTGGGCGGGAAGGTTCTGGACGAAGAGAGCTTGTATAGGCTTGTGGAAAGCGGACACCAAGTCCATGCCCTGCCCATACCAGGGAAGAAGCTCCGCGACTTGACGCCACTGGAGGTGGAGTGCATTCTTCTGGAGGGCAGCCTTGGCTTGGCCGCAGCAGAAGTAGTAGCTTCAGCAGTAAAGCTGAACGGTTTTTCGCATTATGCCAAGCTGCACTATGCCAGTATCTTGTGCGCGTCAGCCGGCGCCACGCTGTCAACCATCCTTGCTGTAGCGGAAATACACGCACGGCAGACCGGGCTTATGCCCGAAGGTGCTGACACGGTGTCTCTGGAAATTGCCGATGATGCACTGTGCTTGTTCGCTGCCAAGAAGATCAAGTCTGAGCAGGCAGCCGCAGAACGGATTTCTCGC
>JAFTAC010000131.1 GCA_017458805.1 Victivallales bacterium
ATTCTGCATAATGTACTTGAGCCAGAAATACTCCGAATCCGCCCACTGCCCATATCCTTCGCGCGTGGGATGAAGCGCATTGGTGACGGTTTTCACCTGAATCGTGCTGCCCTCGTAGGCAGGCACAAGCTGCTGCGGATAGTTTACCGTGCAGTCGAAGTTCACGTATGCAGGCACCAGCTCATAGCCCAGTTCCGCAGCATTCTCTTCATAGCAGGCATGAAGCAAATACGCATTGCGCAGCCAGCGCCGACGACTTTGGTTAGTCCCGTAGTTTTTTCCAAAGGCATCCTGGCTGACTGATCCCGTCGGTATCAACTGGACTCCCAGCTTGACATCTGGAACAACACGCCGAATATCCTCCATCATCCGCTTCATATACGGAACAATCCTGTTCTCTATGTGCCGTTTGACATCCTCGTCGCTCTTAAGCAGGAACAGCCCATTGACGCCAAGCTCGAACAGCACGGCATCTGGCTTGCGCCCGCCGCAAACCTTGTCAAGATACTGGGCAAAGTCAAACGTGAACTCATCCCCTTTCTTGAACAGGAAGGGCGACGGGACGTCGGTCGGACGCGCAGGATGCAGGCCGTCATTCGCAAGATTGTTTGTCTTGGTCTTCTCGAAGAAGGTCGTCCAGGTCCAGCCGCCGTATGCTTCGTTTGCAGGTCCACCAGGCTGCACGGCACCATAGCCAGGCGCATGGGAGCCAAGCATCGTCAGCTTCGGGTTGCCAGGCGCCTGGAAACGCTGCCAAAGCGCATCCCCGTGTCCAGCGGCAGCCATGCAGCTGGCTCCGATCTCCAGAAGCACCAGCTCTTTGCCCTCCCCTGCGTTCGCAGGCACGACAACAAGCGTGGTTTCGGCTTCCGCGATCTTTCCGTCGTCGTTCCAGACGCTCACCCCAATCCTGTGCTCGCCGACTTCCTCCTCCGTCGGAATACAGTGCCAACGTGTCGCATCCGTGCGGCCAAGTTTCGTATTCACTTCAAAGGCAAGCATATCGGGATTGATGACATTGACCAGGTTCCTGAAATAGATGTTGATTTCGCGCCCGACAACCGCATACATCTTCTTGGGCACCATAAAACCGATGTTCTTTCCCGACTTGCCGACAGTCTCATTTACATCCATTTTCATCTCCTTGCCTTGATTCTCCGCCGCCAGGCAGACGGCGACACTCGCCATTATAGCCCAAATAATTCGTTTGCAACCTTTCATTCCTGCTGCCTCCTTGAAGAAAATTGACGTCTCATTCAGTTGAAAAGCGAATCAACCGTAAGTGTGACAGGTATTTCGCCAAAAGTGGCTCTATCTTTTGTTCCAGAAGAAGCTATCAAGGTGATATGAAGAGCCTTGCGTGTCTTTGTCTCTTCCCTGAATACCTCACACTTCCGCTGCAGCTCCTGCATCTCTTCATCTGTCATGGTGAAGGCCCCCTGGGTAAATTTCATTTCGCACAAATTGATGATACCGTCGTTTCTGTCCAACACCAGGTCTATCTGTGCGCCTGGCTGCGACTTACTGCTTCTCCAGCTACAGACGTTTGTCAATACGCCCGAAACTTGCAATGCCTGACGAATCAACTCGACATGCTCCAGGCAAACCATCTCAAAGGCCAGACCTGCCCAGGCACTGTATTTCGATGTTCCTTGTAGGCTCGTCCAAAACTGGGGATTGTTTGTCTTGTTCGCTGAAATAAACTCTGCATAGAAGCGAGAGTAGTTGTCCATTAGCTGATAGAGCATTCCGTTCTTGCTCTTACCAAACATCATGTACTTCCGAATAAAGCCGCACTCCTCCAAATCATCCAGATATTGGGAAAATAAACCATTGTTGGATATGCCCGTAGCCTGTGCCAGCTCTTTTCGCGTCATTCCCATCTTGCGCTTTGTCAGAGCCATCACTATTATTTTATAGGGTTCAGGGTGATGGAAAAGGGAATCATACAAAATCTGGTATTCACGTCCTAAAGCGGCCTGTGGTTGAAACAGCATCTTGTCCAAGTTCTGTGCTGGACTGAATCCACGCTCCAAAAATTTCCAGTAAAATGGGATCCCCCCCAATGCCATGTAGCACTCCACTATCTGGCGACGTGTATATGCAAGCCCGCGCGAATTGGCATATTCCTCACATTCCCGAAGAGTAAAGGGAAGCAAACGAATCTCCAACGTCACACGATTATGCAAACCGCCTCTTGCACGCAATATTTTGTTTGTTATCCAGGATGTGGCACTTCCACAGATAACAAGAACAATATTCTTCTGCCATGCAGCCCAGCTATTCCAAAAATGCTCAAATGCACTTATGAAGTTTGAATGTGCCGTGTCCAGCCAGGGCATCTCGTCGATGAAGACAACCTTCTTGTTTTCCTTGCACTCCTGAATAAGCTCTTTCAACTTCTCAAAGGCCATCAGCCAGTTGGACAAGGCTGGACAACGCTTCAATCCATAAGCCTCCAACGAACTCCGAAACGCCTGAAGCTGAACTCTAAATGAGGCATTCGCCAATCCTGTATGCTGAAAGACAAACTCATTTCCAAAGGTCTCTCGCACCAAATAGGTCTTTCCTATTCGACGACGACCATAGACCACTACAAACTCGGATTCGTCTGATTCTAATGCATGCAACAGACGACTCTGCTCCAAATCTCGACCAATCATCAGGCACTCCAATAGTCGTTATATTTCGCTAAAATCTTAATTTTTTAAATGTTTTAGCATAATATAAGGCAATTCTCTCGTTATATCAAGCTAAAATCCAGTTTTTTTGATGATTTTAGCAATATTCAATGTTTGTACCCAAAGGCACAAGCGTTGAATAGGGCAGATGAGTACAAAGGTCGATTTCAAAAGTTATGCCAACCATTCGCGCGTCTCGATAAGCGACTCCCTGGAAGGTTTCAGCGGGATATATTCAAGGCCAAGATAGCCCTGAAATCCCGCTTCATCGATTCTTCTGCAGAGGAAAGGATAGTTCTGCTCGCCATCCTTCATCTCATGGCGCCCTGGAATGCCTGCGGCATGGAAGTGCCCGATGATGTCCAGGTTGGTGAGGATTTTAGCCGTGACGTTGCCTTCCATGATGCCCGCATGGTAGATGTCATACAGCCCCTTGACGTTGGGAGAATCCACGGCACGGAGCACGGCTGCCATGTCTTCGGAGTTGTCAATGAAGTAGTTGGGGTGGTTGACTGCAGAGTTGAGCAGCTCCAGGACGATGGTGATTCCAGCGGCCTCCGCCAACGGCGCCGCCCGTTTGAGAGCCTCGATGATGTTCTTGGTCTGCTGGCAACGGGTTTTGCCAGGGATGAAATTGCCAGAGAGGGCGATGACGTTCTTGCACTCCAGACGCTTTGCGTCTTCAATGTCCTGTGCAAAGCCCTGAAGGACAGCCTCGTGCTTCGTTTCATCGGTCAGCCCCTCCAGGTGACTGGTGAAGCTGGTGATGGTCATGTTGTGCGCTTGGGCCGCCTTGCGCAGCGCATCGGGGTTGCGGTCGCCGATGCGCCAGAATTCGCCAGCAGAGTATCCGCAGTCGGCAACGGCGGCAAAGCGTTCTTCAAAGGGGAGATCACGGAAGAAAAGTTCCAGGCAGGGTGTCAGTTTCATTGGTGTTTTTTTGATTGGGGATAAATGGTTATAAGCTATTGAAGGATAACTCACAATGGAAGCTCGTCAAATATTTGGCGGGTTATGCAAATGCTCTCATTTACAATACAGCATCTTCCTCGCAATATCAAGCAATTCAACGCGTTTTTGCAACGATTCAGCTTCTCTTCCTCACATCTGATTAACCGTGCGGGCTATCACATTGTCCTGAATGGCCTCCTCCAAGGTGACAAACGTGGCGGAGAATCCAGAGACGCGGACACGAATGCTCTTGTATTGGTTCGGATTCTTTACGACAAGTAATATATCATATTTCCAAGACTATTCTGCCACCTTAAAAACTTTTTTGTTATCTTGGCGACAAAAAACAACTCCCCCTCCTTGCAGGGAGTGTTTTGCCATATATATTGTAGAAAAGAAGCACATTGTTTGTGCCAACGAACTGAAAACAGCTTTCTCTCATAAAAAAAGGAAACAACAGAAAATGAGCGCAAAAGTCGGTTTACTTATGGGCAGCAACTCGGATTTGCCGAAGATCCAGGGCTGCATTGATACGTTGAAGAACCTGGGAATAGAGTGCGAGGTGCGGGTGATGTCCGCCCACAGAACGCCTGATCTGGTGGCCGAGTATGCCGCCAATGCGGCTTCGCGCGGCATCAAGGTGCTGATTGCCGCCGCTGGCGGGGCAGCCCACCTGGCAGGGGCCGTCGCAGCCCGCACCCTGCTTCCCGTCATCGGCATCCCCGTCGAAGGCGGTGCCCTGAATGGGCTGGACGCCCTGCTGGCGACCGTCCAGATGCCTGGCGGCATCCCAGTCGCCACCGTCGGCATCGGCAGCGGAGGCGCCACCAACGCGGGGCTTCTCGCAGCACAGATCATCGCCACAGGCGATGCAGAGGTGCTTGCCAAACTCCAGGCAGACAGGGAGAAGCGCCGCCAGAAGGTTTTGGCCGCCGATGAGGAACTCCAGGGGAAATGAGGCTGAAACCCGCCATTTTCGCCCTGCTGTTCGGTGCCTTTGCAGCCTTAGGCGACACTGCGCCCAATGCGGCTGAAGCACCGCAGGCCGCTGCGCCATCCGCAAAGGCGCCAACCGCACCGCCTGCATCGCAGTCAGCTTCCAAAGCCACTGCAAAGGATGCGGTTGAGGAACTGCTGAAGGCTGTCGATCAGACGGGACTTCTGGAACCAATCACCCCAGAGCACACCCAAGAGTTGCAGGATATTCTCCTGAAACTCCTGAATGTGCCTGCAACGTTGGAAAAAGAGGCACCGTTTCCAAAAGCTCCAACGGTGAGCGTGATACCAGGCACCCGCGTTGTGGAAATCGCAATACCGCAGTTTGACGACGACATTGCGCTGGAGCTCAAGAAGCTGGCGCAGCTCATTGACAAGGAGAAGCCCATCGCCCTTCTCCTGAATCTCTGCAAGAGCAGCGGGGATTCTGAACTCCCATCGCAGCAGCTTCTGGAGTACTGCTCCACAGAAAGCACCCCCATCGCCGTGCTTTTCGACAAAGGCACCAAGGGCATTGCGGAAACCACGGTACAAGAGCTTGCCCAGCGCAAATATCTCGCCTTCGGCGAACCCTCCGCGGGCCTGCCTGGCGCACGCAAAGCCATCCCCCTATCCAATGGTGCGTCACTCAAATACTACGCCACCAAGTCGCAGCCCATCAAGCCGCAGGTTGACCTGACGCAGACCGCAGACCACGCAAAATGGCCGCGAACAGCGGCGGACCATCTCACCATCACGCACATCCAGAAGAAAACCAAATGAACATACGCAGACCATACGCGGCTGGAAGCTTCTATCCAGGCACGGCAGAAGCGCTCAAGAAGACTGTCCAAGCCTATCTGGAGGGAGCGGAGATACCGCCTGACCTCCCGTCGGGCGATATCGTCGCCCTGATGGCACCGCACGCAGGCTATCTCTACTCCGCCGCCGTCGCCGCCCCCGCCTACAAGCTCCTGCCGCAGGCTGACTGCGACACCATCGTCATCATAGGTCACGATTTAGGCCCTCATCCTGGCATCATCGCCGTCATGGATGACCACGACGCCTTCGACACCCCACTTGGCTCTGTACCAGTCGATACGGAACTTGTCCACGCTCTGGAAGCACATGACAACCGCTTCATCGTCCATAACCGCATCCACTCCCAGGAGCACAGCGTAGAGATTCACCTCCCCTTCATCAAGACGCTGAAGCCCGATGTGAAAATCGTTCCAATGCTCTTCACTGACGCAACCCCGTCCAACTGCCGCGCCCTAGCTACTGCTCTCAAGAAACTGGCAGGTGACCGCAGGATTCTCATCTTCGCCAGCACCGACCTCTCCCACTACCCGACTTACAGTTTCGCCAAGGAGATAGACAAGAAGACTATTGATGTTATCAAGAGTGTTAATATCGAACAAATGTGCAAGAGGGCGCACACTACCGAGCAAGAATATGTTTGTGATTGGGATAGTTTTGAGCGAGCTTGTCAGAAGGAAGAGGTCACTGGTGTTTCAGCAGGAATACCCAACTTGGTCCAAGTAAATCATATCCCTATCTGCTCTGCAGGAGGTGTTGGCACTGCCATGGCCTGGTGCGAGTTCTTTGGTCCTGCTGAAGTCACAATCCTTCGCCGCGCCAATTCAGGCGATGTCCCAGGTGCCGACCACAAGCGTGTCGTCGGCTATGCATCCGCAGCATTCTTTAGGAAATAACCATGTCAGAAACAGATTTTTCCATCTCAAAAGAGACGCAGAGCGAGCTGCTGAAGCTTGCTCGAAACCGCATTGTGTGCGAAACGTCTGGCCAGTCTTGGAGCTACGCCCCACCCGCAAACCTGCCAGAACTCCAGCTGGAATTGCCCGCTTTCGTGACGCTGACAAAGGATGGTCGCCTCCGCGGCTGCATCGGCTACATCCAGCCGATGGGACCCGTGTGGCAAGCTGTGGAGGAGATGGCCTACTCCGCCGCCTTTGGCGACCCGCGCTTCCCCAAAGTCACCGCCGACGAGGTGCCACAACTCCATATCGAAATCTCCCTGCTCTCCCCCATGGCCCCCATCACGCCTGACGCCATCACTCCATTCAAGCACGGAGTTCTCGTCCGCCGTGGCCGCCGCTCAGGCCTCTTCCTGCCCCAAGTTTGGGAACAGCTGCCTGACAAGACCCAGTTCATGAGCTACCTCTGCATCGAAAAGGCAGGTCTGGAGGCAGACGCCTGGCTCAAGCCCGACGTCCAGCTCCTCGCCTTCACTGTCTTCCCCTTTGAGGAATAACCACCATGAAAAAGCCATTCACCCTGATAGAACTGCTGGTTGTCATTGGCATCATCGCCATCCTGGCCGCCATGCTGATGCCCGCCCTCTCCAAGGCCCGCGAAAAGGCGGACCAGACCGACTGCATCAACAACCAAAGGCAGCTCGCCATGGCCTTCGTCCTCTACGGCACAGACCACAAGGAGTGGTTTCCCAGCTACACGGATGGTGCAGGCGGTGCAAAGAAGGAGGGTGGATGGGTTTACTACGATGGCTTCCCCTGCCCCACCAAAGGCAATTTCGACGTCACGCGCGGCATCCTCTACCCCTATACGAAAAGCAAGCAGGTCTATATCTGCCGTAGCGACCACACGGGCTCAAAAGTCTCATACGGTGCCAACTCCGACACAAAGGATTCCAAGTTCTCGCAGGTCGATAACCCCGTGGAGACACCCCTCCTACTCGAAGAAGGCTCAACGAAAAAGACCACCAATGACGGCTTCTTCAACATCGACTACACCCCCAAGGACTATATCGTGAACAGGCACCAGAAGGGCAGCGTCTATAGCTTCTGTGACGGACACGTCTCATGGGAACGATGGTCCAACACGGAGGTCTGGGCCAAATGCGACTTCGCCGAGCCGATCACAAATTTCTAACGCAAGTAGCCAGGTGCTCTGCACCTGCAGGATTATCATCGTTTCCGCGGAAACGATGATTCCGTTCCTGCATGTTGCATAACCACCTCTAGCAAGTTATTCAACCAACTAACAAGGACTTCACTATGAAGAACGGAAAATACGGATGCGCCGTCTGGGGCTGCGGCTGGGTAGCCAGCGGCCATATCAACGCCTATCTCAAGCACCCTGACTGCCAGGTCGTCGCCATCGGTTCACGTCGCATGGAAAGCGTCCGCGCCAAGCAGGCGGAATTCGGGCTTGACTGCCGTGCCTACACTGATTTCAGCCAGATTCTCAACGACGATGACATCGACATCGTTTCCATCTGCACCCCGAATTGCCAGCACGCCCAGGAAGCCATGCTGGCTGCAGCCGCAGGCAAGCACGTCTTCATTGAAAAGCCCATCGCCATCGAAGAGAAGGACATCCCCAAGATGGTCGCCGCCATCGAGGCGACCAAAGTCCACACCCTGGTCGCCTTCATCCTCCGCTTCAACCCCCTTGTCAACCTGCAACGCAAGCTGATCGCCGACGGCGAACTCGGCAACGTCTTCATGACCAATGTCGATTACTGGTTCGGACGCGAGCGAAAGGGCTGGATGAAACACAAGGAACAGACAGGCGGTGCCTTCATCCTAGCAGGTTGCCACTCCGTTGATATGGCACGGTATATCATCGGATCGGACATAGAGCGCGTCTCCGCCCAGTCTGCCATGGTAGGTGACTACTACGAATATCCGCCCGTGGAGACGGCGCAGGTGCGTTTCGCCAACGGTGCGCTGGGCGTTTTCACCTGCTCGCTGGTCGGCACCAACCCCTACACCGCCAACATCAGCATCCTCGGTGAAAAGGGCACCATCGTCAACGACCGCTTCTTCCTCAAACGCTTCCAGGGACAGGCCGATTTCTTCACGCTCGACACGGGCATGAAGAAGTCAGGCGACGTCTATGACCACCCCTTCCCCGCCATGGTCGCCCACTTCGTGGAGTGCATCAAGGAGGACAGGGAATCCCCCAACCACCTGCGCAGCGCCCTCAACGCCCACCTCACCACGCTCGCCATCCGCCAAAGCGCCGAGGCAGACGGCAAGCCCGTCTTCATCAAGGGTATGGAGCTGTCGTTCTAATCATTTTTCACATAAGGAGTTATTAAGGAGCACATCATGTTGAATGTCGGTATCATCGGAATGGGGCGCATGGGCAAATCCCATGCGGGATTCTTCACAACCAGCCCGGAGACACGCCTGGTCGGCTTCTACGACCCCAACACAACGGCAGTCCAAGAAGGCACGGAAAAGTTCAACGTCCCCGCATTCGCATCGGCGGACGAGCTCATCAACAGCCCTGACGTGGAGGCCGTTGTCATCGCCTCACCCACCTACTGCCACGCCACCGACGTCATCAAGGTGATGAAGACAGGCAAGCACCTCTTCTGCGAAAAGCCCCTCTGCCGCAACTGGGAGGAAGCGGACGCCATCAGGCAGGCCGCCGAACGCTCCACAACCAAATTGCAGATAGGCTTCGTGCGCCGATTCTCGCCCGCGCAGCAGCTGATGGTGAAGCTGGTCAAGGAGGGGGCGCTGGGCGCACCGCGCTACTGCCACATCGACCTCTTCACAGGTAAGTTCAGGCGGATGCCAGGCGACTGGTTCGCCAACTACACGCTCTGCGGCGGCGTGGTGCTGGACATGCTCTCCCACCACCTCGACCTTCTCTCGTGGTGCTTCGGCGCCCCTGACACCCTCTACGCGCAGGGCTTCCTTGAAGATCCGCGCCTGCCCGAGCCAGTCGATTACAGTTCAGCCACCATCACCTTCGCGAATGGTGTCATCTGCAACATCGCCTCTGGCTGGAACCGCTTCGGCAGAAGCGCAAACTTTATGGAAATCTATGGCGACAAGGGCTATGCATCCTACAACTGGGGCAAAAACACCGTCACCTTCATGCCCAAGGACGGCG
>JAFTAC010000132.1 GCA_017458805.1 Victivallales bacterium
CCATCAAGTACTTGCAGAAGTACGGCGTGACCATCTGCTGCGGCGGCATCTTCGGCCTCGGCGAAACCTGGGAGGACCGCGTGAAAATGGCGTTCGCATGCCGCGACCTCAACGTCGATGGCTGCCCGCTCAACGTGCTTCTGCCCATTCCAGGCACCCCCCTGGAGAAGAACGCCATCATGGAGCCAGCCGAGGTAGCCAAGGCCTTCGCCATCTTCCGCCTTGTCACCCCCACGAAGATGATCAAGTTCGCCGCAGGACGCGAAACCACCATGAAGGACTTCCAGGGTCTCCTCATGCTCGCTGGCATGAACTCCTTCATCACAGGCGGGTACCTCACCACACGTGGACGCTCCCGCGAGGACGACATCCGATTCCTGCACCAGTTGGAAAACTTCACATCAAGCAACCATGAAACAACCCATTGACCTTTTCCAGAAGACCATCCTCGTCACGGGTGCGGCTGGCTTCATCGGCGCGGCCCTCGTCCAGCGCCTACTCGCGTGCGGCATGCCCATGACAATCGTCGGCGTCGATTCCGTCAACGACTACTACACCCCCGCGCTCAAGGAACACCGCCTGCAAAACATCAAGGACAGCGCGAAGCACTCTGCCGCCCAATGGATTTTCCTCAAGGGGAACATCGCAGACAAGCCATTCATCGACGGTATCTTCGCGGAGCACAAGCCCTCCGTTGTCGTGAACCTTGCAGCACAGGCGGGCGTCCGCTACTCCATCGACCACCCCGACGTCTATATCGAATCCAACCTCATCGGCTTCTACAACATCCTGGAGGCGTGCAGACACTCCTACGATGACGGGAAGACGGGCGTGGAGCACCTGGTCTATGCCTCCAGCTCCTCCGTCTATGGCAGCAGCAAGAAAGTCCCCTTCTCCACGGAGGACATGACCGACTCCCCCGTCTCCCTCTACGCCGCCACCAAGAAAAGCAACGAGCTTCTGGCGCACGCCTACAGCAAGCTCTACTCCATCCCCGCCACAGGCCTCCGCTTCTTCACTGTCTATGGTCCCGCTGGGCGCCCCGACATGTTCTACTTCTCCGCCACTGAAAAGCTTGTCCGCGGGGAAAGCATCCAGATATTTAACTACGGCAACTGCAAGCGCGACTTCACCTACGTCGATGACATCGTCGAAGGCGTATGGCGCGTCATGCAGGGTGCCCCGCAGCGCACTACGGGCGACGACGGACTCCCCGTCCCCCCAGCCGCCGTCTATAACATCGGCGGCGGCCGCCCCGAGAACCTCCTGGAGTTCATCACCATCCTCCAGGAGGAGCTCCTCCGCGCCGGCATCCTCCCGACCGACTACGACTTCGACGCCCACAAGAAACTTGTCCCCATGCAGCCGGGCGACGTGCCCGTCACCTTCGCCGACAGCTCCGCCCTGGAGCGCGACTACGACTTCCGTCCCTCCATCCCCCTCCGCGAAGGCCTGCGCCGCTTCGCGGAATGGTACCACCGTTACTATCAAAAATAAGGAGAGTTTTCCATGCCCACACTTGAAGAGTACAAGAGTTTTCTGAGCGTTCTACGCAAGCAAACAGGACTGGACGCCTTGACACCAGACGACAGCGGCCTTGTCAGCTTCCGTGTGGAGGATACCTACATTGTCAACCTCCAATTCGTGGAGCCTTCCAGCAAAATCCTCTGCTTCATCGAGGTGGCGGAGCTGCCACTGGACGCTTCCAAGGACGTTTACCGCGACCTCCTGGCGAGCGCCCTCTTCGGCAAGGAGACTGCCGGCGGCTTCTTCGCGCTCGAGCCAGAATCGGAGACCGTCGTTTACAACTACATCTTCGACTTCGACAAGGCCGCGGCCTCCCCGGAGCAGTTCATCGAAACCCTCGAGAAAATCCTCCAGCTCGTCGAGGTCTGGACGGAACGCATCCAGAACCACCTGGCCGGTTCGGATGACGCCGATGCTGCCCCATCACTCCAGCAAAACCAGATATTCTTCCAGCCTTGATTCGCATTGTTGCCCTCCACCCCGAAAAACCAAACTTCTCGCAACAGGAGTGAATCATGCCTCTAGACATCCAATCCTTTGACGCAACCGCCCGCTCCGCGTGGTTCTCGTCGCGCAATATCGTCATCGATTCCAACGACGTCAAGCTGGGCAGGTTTCTCATCTCCCCGGGCCAAAACGCCAACAAGGCCACCATGAGCGCATTCAAGGAGGCCCTCCGCAACGAATACGGCATCTTCGGACTCCATGCCTTCGAGGCTGTCGTCGGCAACAGGGCCACCATGAACAAATCCCTGCGTTCCGGCGACGTCAGAGCCACCATCTCATGCCTGAACACCATCCGCAACAACCGATACGTCAACGAAGTCAACCGCCAGCTGGACATTTCCCCCAAGATGATGGAGCTGCCTCTGGAGCAGCGTCTCCAGGTGCGCCAGCTCCTTCACAGCACCCAGCACAGTTTCACGGAAGACCTGAAGGGTTTCAAGACGCAGGAGGAGATTTCGCGTTTCGCCGAAGGCAAAATCAACGAGGCCATAGCCCAGGTCACCAGCGGCGCCGCACGCAAAATCATGGAGCTCGGCTCCAACACGACGACCGAGGCACCCGTCAGGCCCGACACCCCGCTAGGCCTCAGTTTTTTGGACCGAGGCACCATCATCGGCGGGAAGAGGACTTCCGTCGAAGACCATGTCAAGCAAGGGCATCTGGGCCCTGGCTCCCGCATCAACCGCAGCCGCACAAACCCCATGCTGCTGGATGGCCTCAAGAAAAACGGCGTGGAGCCCGGCTTCATCTACCACAACGACTGGTCAACGGACGACACCAGAGGCTTCATGTCCGACATCTATTCAAAAGAAAACAAAGACGCCATGGAGGACCTCATCCGCAAGACCCCCGACCTGGAGGCGCGCCGTGATCTCGGCTACTCATACCGCGAACTCGGCCTCCGCGCGGGGCGCGCCCACCCAGCCGGCCTCGCGTTCGCAACCGAGTTTGTCCTCCATCGCGAACTGTCAAAGGAAGGCAGCCCCCTCCAGACCGCCTTCAAGGCAAAGTTCCCCAACCTCACACTTGCCGACCTCTTCCCCGACGATATCGATGCGGAACCGTCCAAAACGCAGAAGGACAATCTCCGAGCCGTCAAAAAGGAGCTGTTCGTGCTGATACGCGATACGGTCATGAACATTGACAAGAACGACCCCGACTTCGGAGTCACCTCTGTCTTCAAGCACTTCACGGACCGCCATATCGTCAATCTCGACTACAACGAGGGAGACCGCTTCTTCAAAAAGGACGCCGCACACGAGGGCGGCCTCCGACTGCCGGAGCGCGTCCAGGCTAAGAAAGGAAACGCCATCAAGAACTTCTTCTACCAAAAATTCCGCATAAGCAGCCCCGACAAGGCCTCCGCCGGCGCCGTGACCGAGGCCTTCGCCAACGACCTCACGCGCTTGATGGGCGTCCCCAGCCAGGAGCTCTCGCTTGTCCGCGGCGAATACTCCGACGGCCACCCGAAACTCATGCTCACCGCCAAGTTCGCCGACGGATACAAGGACTTCGAGAGGGGCTTCCTCAAGGACGGCCAGATTGTCATGCCCCAAGGCCAGCCGTTCGAGCCTATCGGCAAATACAAGGCCATCTTCCTCGCCCTAGCCGACCGCGACGCCATCGGCTCGCGCGGACAGAACAAGGGGATCGTCAATGGCCACTTCTTCGCCATTGACCCGGGGCACTCCCTCGAAGGCAACGGCCCCTCCCTCCAGATCCGCGACGACCTCTCCTTCACAGACCCTAAAAACAGCTTTGTCAACTACTCTATCTTTGACGACGACACACGCGCCGCAAAGCTGGAAGGCGTCCGCACCCTGAATGCCCTTTTGAAATCCGGCGACATCGACACCCTTGCCAGTAAATACAAGGAGGCCTTCAACCCTGCCAAACCTGGCATCTCCGCCGCAGAGAGAAAGCTCCACGCGGACATCACCGCAAAAATCGACAGGATGGTCACGGAGTTCAAGACCCAGATTCAGAGGATGGTGGCTGTCTGCCAGCCGCAACTCGACCTATTCGAGGCCTTGAAGGATGATGGCAAGGCAATTCAGAATGGCGCCATCGAAACCATCGCCAATCTGGAGAAACTCACTTCGCCCACCACCTGGAAAAGCCCAAAGGGCGAAGTCAACCTCAAGCACCTCGCGGTCAAACCCGAGACGCGAACCCCCTGGACAGCCTCCCTGCAGGGCACCAACATCGTCTATACCTCTGGCAAGCCAATCGACAAGACCGCCAGAACACACCTTGAGGTCTTTGCAACAACCGCAGGGGTAACCTGCACCTTCGACACAAACGGCCTCGCCACCCTGACCATCCCACGCGCCTCCGCCCAGACCGCCTTCAACATCTTCTCCGAAGACAACGTCTCCCGCACCACCCACCCCCCCCTATAGCAGGCAGGCATGAAGAGGCGCGGGCATGAAGAAGCGCGGACAGCATGAAGATGCGCAGGCTCTGCCCCGCGCGAGCGCGGCATGAAGAAGCGCAGGTTCTACCCTGCGCAATAACAAAAAAAACACCACTATGCAATAACAAAAAAACACCACTATGAAAGAAAAAACGACACTTGTTTACCAGCTCATCTGCATCGTACTGCTCATTACCCTTATTTGCACAGCGTTATGCAGGAAATGCCCCTCCACGCCCTCCCCGACCGAGCCGGCCGCCCTCTCCTCCCCCGCTGCCGAGACACCAGCCCCCCAAGGCCAGGACATCGGAAACGGCTGGCGCAAAATCGCACCGTCGGAAATCACCGACAATTCCATTGACCTGATTGGCAACTACAAGGGCATTCTGGCCATGGGCAACAAGGAAGAGCACAATGCCATGACCATCGGCTGGGGCACCCTCGGCGTCCTCTGGGGCAAGCCCATCTACACCGTCTTCGTCTCTTCCAGCCGCTTCAGCTACACCCTGATGGAGAAATACGACACCTTCACGGTCGCATTCTTCAACAAGTCCCACATGAAGGATGTCATGTACCTCGGACGCCATTCGGGGCGCGACGGCGACAAAATCAGCCAGACCAACCTCCACCTCAACTACACGGAGGCGGGCAACCCCACCTTCGACGAGGCCTTCCTCGTCATCGAATGCCGCAAAATCTATGCGTCCCCCTTCGACACAGCCAAACTACAGCCTGCCCAGAAGGATTTCTACGAAAAGCGCAAGATCGGCATCCACACCGAATATGTGGGTGAAATCCTAAACGTCTTCGTCAACGAGGGGAACAGGGTGGAAAAATGAAAAAGCTGCTTGACATCATCATCCTGCTTCTTCTCTTCGCCCTGCTCTGCATCAACAGAGGCAAGTTCCTTGGGCACGACCTCTTCTCAAAGGAAGCCCCGCAGCCGATTGAGACCGTCCAGCAAGCCGAAAGCAAAGCGGAAGCCCCCGTGCCTCCGTCTGCCGTCATCACCCTCGATGAGGCAAAGCTGCTTTTTCCCGAAGCCACCGCAATTGCCCCAAAAGACGACGCCATCTACGAGGTGAATAATGGCGAAGCCCTGCTGGGCTTCATAATGAAGTCCTCGCCCTACTCCGATGAAATCAGCGGCTTCATGGGGGCCACGCCATTGATGATTGCACTGGCTCCCGACTTCAAGATTCAGAAGGTCATCGCCCTGAAGAACGAGGAGACGCCGCCTTTCTTCGAGCGCGTCAAAACCAATGGACTCCTGGATGCATGGAACGGGCTTTTGCCGTCGCAAGTAGCGGAGAAGCAGGTAGATGTCGTCAGCGGAGCCACCTTCTCCAGCAAGGGCGTCATCGGCTCCATGCAGGCCAGAATGGCCGCTGTCAAGCTTGAACAGGCCGCTGCGCAGGAGCCACCTCAAGAGGCAGTCCCCTCCCCAACTCCGACCAACTGGAAGCGACTTATCGCCGACGCCATCTTCATCCTCCTGCTTATCATTTCGCTCGTGGCCTTCTTCCGTCCTTCGCTGATTGGCAAGGGACGTGTATGGCTCCTGCTGGCCTCCATCCTCGTCCTGGCCTTCTGGCAAGGCAGAGTGCTCTCCATGGCGCAATTCACCGTTTGGGTTGTCAACGGCATCCCTGTCGCCGCCCAATGGGCGATGCTGCTGCTCTTCCTGCTCTCCATCCTCCTGCCGCTCATCTTTGGCAGGGCCGACTACTGTGCCTGGCTCTGCCCAATGGGTTCCGCGCAAGTTTTGCTTGGTGAACTCAACAAAAAGCACAAGCTCAAACTTGCGCCCAAGCTCCTCCAATGGCTCCAGGTACTCCGTACCGCCATACTCTTCGGCTGCATGCTAGCCATCGCCATCGGCCTCTCCTTTGACTTCGCCGACTTCGAGGCATTCACCCTCTTCCATCCCCAGACCGCCCCCATCGCCGCCCTCATCATCGGCGCACTCTCCCTCATCATCGCCATCTGGATACCGCGCCCCTGGTGCCGCTTCCTCTGCCCCCTCGGCGAACTCCTCGAAACACTACGCAGAAACAAGGGGTAACAACGGCACCCGCGCCTTCGAAAACCATCGCCAAACTAAATCACTCCAACGCAGTTGAGAAACCGACAAACAATGCTATATTAGTAGCATAAATACCTCGTCTTCTCGGGGAGGCTGGTTTGCCAGCCTGAGAGGAGGCCACAAAAGGCTTCGACCCGCAGACCTGATTTGGATTATTCCAACGTAGGGAAGCAAGACACACGCCAAAAGGCGGAAGTCCTACGGATTTCCGCCTTTTGTTTTCACAGGAAATCTGTATCATGGTAACAATCAACGGAAAACAGACGCAAGCCGAGGGCAAGACGCTGGCCGACTACCTCGCGGAAGCTGGCTATGACCTCAAGCGAATTGCCGTCGAACTCAACGGCGACATCGTCCCGAAGGCCACATTCCCCGATGTCGTTCTCAAGGAGGGCGACGTCGTGGAAATCGTCAGCTTCGTGGGAGGCGGTTGAAATGGCACCTGTTCCCTCAAAGCAGGAGTTGGACAACGCGCTGATTGCCAGGCACGGAGCAGAGCTTCATGCTCGCCTCTCCAATGCCACCGTCGCCATCTGCGGTCTTGGCGGCCTCGGCTCCAACATCGCCATCGCGCTGGCCCGCGCAGGAGTCGGGCATCTGCACCTCATCGACTTTGACCGCGTCGATATCTCCAACCTCAATCGCCAGCAGTACTTCGTAAGGCAACTCGGCCAGTTCAAGACGGAAGCCCTGCGGGAGAACCTTCTGGCCATTGCCCCCTATCTTCAGGTCGAGTTATCGACGGTGCGCCTCACCGAAGAGAACGTCCCCACCCTGCTGGCCGATGCAGACATCATCTGCGAGGCATTCGACAAGGCGGAAGCGAAGGCCATGCTGGTCAACTCCGTTCTGGAGCACTTCCCCGACAAATGGCTCGTGAGCGGCAATGGCATGGCGGGCAAGGATAGCGCCAACCTCATCCGCACACGGCGTCTCGGCAGACGTTTCATCCTCTGTGGCGACGGCGTCAGCGATGTTGAAACAAGCGGCACCCTCTTCTCCGCACGCGTCATGGCTTGCGCCGCCCACGAGGCGCTTGCCGTCATCCGCATCATCGCAGGGGATTTCGATAATAACATTAAAGAATAGAGGTAATTTTAATTACCTCAATAACTAACCAAGGGCAACCATAATGCAAGAGAACGATTCATTTCAACTAGGCGGCCACAGCTTCACCTCCCGCTTCATCCTGGGCTCGGGCAAATACTCCCTGAACCTCATCAAGGCAGCCGTCGAACATGCTGGTGCGCAGATCATCACGCTGGCGGTGCGCCGTGCCAACACCGCCGACCATGAGAACATCCTGGACTACATCCCGAAGGGCGTCACCCTGCTCCCAAACACCTCTGGCGCACGCAACGCCGACGAAGCCGTCCGCATCGCGCGTCTTGCCCGTGAAATGGGCTGCGGCAACTTCGTGAAAATCGAAATCATGCGCGACACCAAGTACCTCATGCCCGACAACCAGGAGACCATCAAGGCCACGGAAACGTTGGCATCCGATGGCTTCGTCGTGCTCCCCTACATGTTCCCCGACCTGATGGCCGCTCGCGACATGGTCAAGGCAGGTGCCGCCGCCATCATGCCGCTGGGCGCACCCATCGGCTCCAACCAGGGGTTGCAGGCAAAACCCTTCATCCAGATACTCGTCAATGAAATCGAACTGCCCATCATTGTGGATGCGGGCATCGGACGCCCCTCGCAGGCATGCGAGGCAATGGAAATGGGCTGCACTGCCGTCATGGCCAACACAGCCCTCGCCACGGCTGGCAACATCCCGCTCATGGCGCATGCCTTCCGCAACGCCATCGAGGCGGGGCGCTCCGCCTGGCTGGCGGGTCTTGGACGCGTCCTGGAGCGCGGAGCCTCTGCCTCCGACCCGCTCACTGGCTTCCTTCACGATTGATTATCAGGAGCATACGCTATGCCTAACCAATTCTTCGTCGATTCCGAGTTCCTCTCCCCCGCCGCCCTGGCCAGAAAGCACGAACTGGAGAACAATCCCGCCTCCAGGACAGACATCATGGCCTATCTCCCTGGCATGGAGGTGATTCAATCCGACACTCGCGAGAAGGGGCTGGGGCGTGTCAATGCCTACGACGCCTCCCAATTCACAGGAAAGGACGTCCTGCGTGCCCTGGAGCATGAAAACTGCTCCATAGAGGACTTCCAGGCGCTGCTTTCCCCCGCCGCCGCCCCCTTCCTGGAGCAGATGGCCACCCGCGCCCGCCGCGAAACCGTCCGCCACTTCGGCAACACGGTCTATCTCTTCACCCCGCTCTACATCGCGAACTTCTGCGAAAACTACTGCGTCTATTGCGGTTTCAACTGCTACAACCACATCCGCCGCATGCGACTGGACATGGATCAGATTGAACATGAGATGAAAATCATCTCCGCCTCGGGCATGGAGGAAATCCTCATCCTGACAGGCGAAAGCCGCGGTAAAAGCAGCGTCGAGTACATTGGCGACGCCTGCGCTTTGGCGCGCAAGTACTTCCGCATGGTCGGCGTCGAGGTCTATCCCCTCAATACGGACGAATACAAGTATCTGCATGAGCGTGGAGTCGATTATGTGACGGTCTTCCAGGAAACATACGACACCGTCCGCTACGAGCAACTGCACCTGGCGGGCCACAAGCGCGTATGGCCGTATCGTTTCGATGCCCAGGAGCGCGCCCTCATGGGCGGCATGCGCGGCGTTGCCTTCTCCGCCCTGCTGGGACTTGCCGACTTCCGCAAGGACGCCCTCGCCACGGGTCTTCACGCCTACTTCTTGCAGCGCAAATACCCCCATGCGGAGATTTCGCTCTCCTGCCCGCGTCTTCGCCCCATCGTCAACAATGAAGCCATCAATCCGCAGGACGTGCATGAACGCGAACTCTGCCAGATTCTCTGCGCCTACCGTATCTTCCTGCCCTTCGCTGGCATCACCGTCTCCTCCCGCGAAAGCACCTCCTTCCGAAACGGCATCGCCAAAATCGCTGCGACGAAAATCTCCGCAGGCGTCTCCACAGGCATCGGCGACCACGAGGCGAAATATACGGGCACGGAGGAAAAGGACACGGGCGACGAACAGTTCGAAATACAGGACGGCCGCAGCATCAAGACGATGTACCGCGACATGCAGAACGGCGGCCTCCAACCCGTGCTGAATGATTATTTGTATTTGTGAATGCAGCGACGGCATCCTCGCCGTTGACGGTGACGACGCCGTCGCTGCCGTTTTTTTGGGGATCACCCCTGCAACTCCCAATATGATTTGCACGACAATAATTTTCTTGATTTTTTATATTTATGATATCTATATATAATAGTTATCATAAATGCAGGTATCAAAAGAGAGGTGCAAACATGGAAACAGCCAAA
>JAFTAC010000133.1 GCA_017458805.1 Victivallales bacterium
CTAATTGCTAATTGCTAATTCCTAATTCCTAATTCAACAATCTGGTGGCCGCTTGAAACAGGCTTCTCATCGTGGCCGGGCAGTGCAAGGATGGCCTGGATGCCCTCGGGCAAATCAAGGTCAAAGAGAATCGTATCGTATGCGGTTTTGCGCCATGCGACTGCAACAGGGCCGAACGGGGTCTGCGTGGAGGCCTTGACCCACTCAAGCTGTTCAGGTATTGCGGGGGCGATCCGCAGGGTTTGCCAACCTGGCTTGTCCAGTTCAGGCGACAGCCCCGCCAAATGGCGGAACATCCACCACACAATAGCCCCGAACATAATGTGGCAGTGGGACTTGTCGCTTCCCCAGCTTTCACGCAGGGCGGTCGCGCCATCGTCCACCCACGCACCCCATCCAGGCACCTGTTTTTGGGTGACGAGCTTCAATGCCGCATCCGCATAGCCATATTGCGACAGCACCATCGGGATGCATTTGGCGCCGACGATGCCGAAATATGCCTGGTAGTCATGTTGGCGAAGGGTCTCGTCAAGTTTTGCCACGACTTGCGGAATACGCGCTTTCGGGCACATTCCAAAATAGACGGGAAGCGCCTGCGCGGTGGGTTCACCCTTGCCGTAAACGCCCTCGCCATGATAGAAACGCTTGTCGAAGGCACGGGCTATGGATGTCGCAAGGCTGCGATAGCGTCGCATCTCCTCACGGTGATGCAGGATTTTGGCGCAATCGGCAGCGGCTGTGGCGTGGGCATAGTAGAAGGCGGTCAGAACAAGGGCGTCATCCGCACGTTCTTCGCGTATAAAATGGCTCCAGTCTCCCAGGCCGATGCGGAGAATGCGCTGCTCGGCAATGGTATCGTAGTAAGCCAGGAGCCGTTGAAGATTGGGGTAGAACTGCCGTATGATGGCGACATCCCCCGTAAAGCGGTAGGCCGCCATCATGATGCCAGGCAGGACATAGTCGAAAAACGCACCATTCCCCCAGTTGTACCCCCAGCCACTGCTTGGGACGATGCCAGGAAGCTGCCCATTGATGCGCTGGCTGTCGGCAATGCTTTGCAGCCAGCCGACATAATTATCCGCCATGTCGAAGAGCGACAGGCCTGTTTCAACGGCGCAATGTGCGTCGCCAGTCCAGCCAAGTTTCTCACGGTGCGGGCAGTCAGTTGGGAAGCCAGGGAAGTTCGCAACGTAGGAGTTGACGGTGCATTCCAGAAGGCGGTTCAGTGTCGGGTCAGAGCACTCGAAATAGCCGATGCGCCTTGCAGCAGAAGAGATGCTTTCGCCCGTCAGGGAGACAAGCGATGCATTGCCAGTGATGCTGACGGCGACATAGCGGAAACCATGGTAGGTGAACATAGGTGCCCAGGTTTCGCCATCGGCCTCGCCTTTCAAGATATAGGTATCCGTCTGAAAACGCGCATCGTCGCAATATATCCCGTTATGTCCGAAGAAGAGCGTTCCATCGGGAGACAGTTCATCGGAAAACATCAACTTGACCTGCGCACCAGCCTCGCCCTTGACATGGATACGCGCCCGCCCTGCGATGATTTTGCCGACATCCCAGACGCCTTGCGTGCGGGTTTCGGTCATGGGAAGGGATTCAACAACCTGCACGGGGGGAAAGTTCTCCTCGGTCAGAACACCGCCAGGCCCAGGAACAACCCGTGCCACAGCCCATGCGGAATCATCGTATCCAGCCTGTGTCCATGCACCAAGATCCTTTCGCGCATCAACGATTTCACCTGTCATCAGACTGTCATAGACCAGCGGGCCCTCTTTGGTGACGCGCCAGGTGCTGTCGCTCTTGAGCAGGGTTCTCCGCCCCTGTCGAATCTCCAGCAGGAGCTTGGGATAGTCGCACCAGGAGGCCCTGTCGAAATGCCAGTGGTTGTGGTCACGATTGTCATACCATCCTTTTCCAAGCACGACGCCGATGGCGTTTTTGCCAGGTCGCAGATAGTCGCGGATATCGCAGGAGAGGTAGCGAGCGCGCTTGTCGAACTCCGTGGCCACTGGCGACAATTCGCGGCTTCCGACACGTTTCCCGTTGATAAAAAGCACACTATAGCCAAGTCCGCACCAATAGGCGACGACGGGCCCAGGCCGTCCATCAAACTGGAACTCCCTGCGGAAATAGGGAGCTGGCAGAGCCTTCACAAAAGCATTGATGTGGTTGTCACCAGCCCCAATCCAACGGGCACTCCATTGGCGAGTCTTTTCAAGGGAAATCATGGCCTCTTTCTCCTTTATGATGCTTTGAAATTGCCTCTCCTGTCACGCCTTCTTCCAATCCGTGCGTTTGTGGCGTATGCAGTCGGCCAGTTCCACGGCGTCAAGCGACATCTCCAGGTCGTTGAACGCGGGGAAGCCGTTGCGCAGACGCTCGATGAAGGCCTGGTTTTCACCATAGTAGCCCGCCAGATAGACGTCGTGCCGATTGAACGGCGTCGGCATGGGGGCCTCGTCGCGCAGGTGGAAGCCCTGCTTGAAAACCTCGATGCAGCCAGGGACGTCGCTGCCACCGCCAGGCGTCACGGCGTGGGCGATGAGCGTCCAATGTCGTGTCGTCACCGTATAGCGCTCGAAGAGCGCACCTGTAGAAGGAATAAAAGAGACCACGCCAAAGACGCCGTTGTCGAACCGCGCGTTCATATAGATGTTGCAGGTCGGCTTCTCGCGCTGCAAGTCCTGATAGCAGAACTGCACCTCCTGATAGGCCCCGCCCGCAAGATGGCGTATGGCATCAATCCCGTGAATGCTCGTTGTGGAGAAGTCCGCATCCATGCGCTCACTGCGGTAGAAGTCGCAGCGCACATGTTCAATCGGCTCGTGGCATTCATCGCGCACGATGCCCAGCATCTGTGCGAGAAGCGGCGAGTAGCGCCGATTGAAGGCTACCATCGCAGGCGCCTTTCCGCGCTTCGCCGATTCAATCAGGTGCAGAATCTCCTCGCGATTGCGGCCTGGTGGCTTCTCCATCATCACAGGGATGCCCTCCGCCAGCACCTCGCCAGCCGTGCGGCTGGTGGCGGCGACGCCCGTCAGCACACAGATGCCGTCAGGCTTCTCCTTGGCCGCCATTTCTCGCCAGTCGCCATAGAAGCGGGGGATGGCGAACTGCTCCGCGAAACTCCGCGCCTTCTCCACCTCCAAGTCGGCGACGGCCGCATACTCGACCTCTGGATCCTGCCAGCGCAGCAGGTTGTACGAGGGTCCATGCACTGCGCGGGCAAAATTGCCCGCGCCTATCACGCAAACTCTGACTTTTCCCATAATATGCTATTTTGCACGGTGGGGGCACGCAGCGCGCACATGGCCACCTCAAGGCACATGCACGCCACTACGGGTGCGCGCAACGCGCGCACATGGCCACCCCAGGGCACATGCACGCCACATCTGCATCGCCCCACGCCCCTTTATTTCTTTGCGATTGCCTCGGACATCGCCTTGTTGCCAGCGGTGTTTGGGGAGGTGCCGTGATTGCCAGCGGGGGTCATTGTCAGCCCCTTCTGGCACTCCTTGGGCAGGTTGTGGTAAACCAGCCAGACGCCGACGGGCGCGCAGGTGGTGTCATTGAAGCCCGTTGAGATGTAGGTGTCACACTTGATGCGCTTGGCGAAGTGGACGTTGTCATAGTACTCCACCGCCTTGGCAATTGCCTCCTGAGCAGGGGTGAGCACCCCGTCCTTTGCAAAGTAGAAAGTGGGCCAGCCAGGCTTGTGCGGCGGCTTGGCGATGCTGCCCGTATGGTCGCTGACGGCGGGCACGCCTGCCACGCACATCGTCACGTCGTGGTCGAGGGCCGCCGCCACAATCGACTGTGCGCCGCCCTGGCTGCCGCCCGTGACAATCAGCCGCCTGCCATCCCATTCAGGCAGGGTCTTCACATAATCCAAAGCGCGCATCACGCGCAGGTACATGTCGCGGAAGTAGATGGTCTCGCGGTTGTTGCTGTTGCGCGTGCGGTAGTCCCGCAGCTCCCCCTTGTTGAGGTTTTCGTAATACTCGCCTGGCTGACCGTTCAGGATGCCGTGCGCATTCACATCGAAACGGATGACGCCAGACCAGTAGCTTTTGGCAGAGCTGCGCACGCCAGCTCCATGGTAGCTGACAATAACGGGGCAGCTCTTCGGGGTGGCTCCCTTCGGGATGGTCAAATACCCTGAAACGGGCATGCTCCCCGCGCAGTCAACCTTCACATCGTAGGTGACAAACGCCTGGTTAAGGGAGGGCACCTCCTCGCGGTTCGCCTTCACGGGCACCGTGTCCAGCAGGGCGCGCTGCGCCTTCCAGAACTCGTCGAAATCGGCAGGTTCCTTTGCCGCGCAGGTCAGCTCCTCGGGTGCGACAAGGGCTCCGACGCCATTGGAGGAACCGCGCTTGAGGTCAATGTTCTTCCCTTCCGCGTCCTTCAGCCAGCAGTTTACATAGACCCAGCCCGCATAGTCCAGCTGGGCGTCAACCGTGAAAGGCTCGCCGTTCAGCAGCGCCTCGCCGTCAACGTTGCGCACGCCGTCGTAGTACAACTTGTACTTGACCTTCACGCCAGTCACGGGCTTGCCGTCCTCCAGCGCCTGAATCGAAAAGGTAATCTTCTCGCCCTTCGCGTAGATGCCGCTCTCCTTGTCCGTCTTTCCCACAATCACAAAGTCCCCTGCAACCAGCCATGCTGCGCAAAGGACGAACGCCAAAGACAACTTCTTCAGTGACAAAACCATAATACCTCCTGGGGTGATTGATTGCTAGAAAGTCTAGAGGTTCCAGAGAAAAACAATTACGCCTGCACCCCATTGCAGGGCGCAGGCGTTTCACGCTGGCATAAAAACTCTAGTCGAGCTTGCAGCAGTCCATAGACATGAACTTCTTGGACATGAGCTCGCAGCCGCCTTCCTTGACGATGCAGCCGCGCTCCCAGCGCAGGCCATAGCCGTCGCCCGTGAAGAAGGTGTCGATCTGGTAGGTCATGTTGGGCTGCAGCTTGTAGTTGCTGGTGGTCTCAATCCAGGGGCTCTCCGTCTCCATGATGCCGAGACCGTGGACGGGGCCGTAGAGCATGTAGTCGCCCCAGCCCTGGTCGATGCCCCACTGGGTGTAGGCCTTGGCGATGCTGGCGGCGTCGGCGCCAGCCTTGATGAGCTTGATGGTGTATTTGTGTGCCTCCAGACCGAACTTCACAAGGGCCAGCTGCTCCTTCGGGATGTTGCCGAACCAGACGGGCAGTCCGATGGAGGAGCTGTAACCATGCACGCGGGCACCGATGTTCAGCTGGATGATCTCGTTCTTCTTGAGCTTCGCATAGGTGGGACGGCTGATGCCATTGCTGGTGCGATCACCGCCGAAGCAGTAGAGGCTGTGCCCCTCGTAGTCGCCGCCGTTCGCGTAGATTTCACGCTGGGCAATGCCGAGGACCTGCAATTCCGTCATGCCAGGCTTCATCTCGTTCAAGATCGCCTGCACGGCCTTTTCGCAGACCTTGAAGGCGGCGCGATGGCAAGCCAGCTCGTTCTCGCTCTTGATCCAGCGCAGCGGGCGGAACACATCATCCGCCACCACGACCTCGACACCTGGCAGCTGCGCCGCAACGGCGTCCAAGGTGGGCTTCGTCATGACAGCCGTGCCGACAAGACCCAGCTTCTTCAGCTTGCGCTTGCCCATGGAAACCTTCACCACGTCGCCGTAGGTGGCCAGCGGGATGCCTGGATAATCGGGTTCTGCGGACTCGCGGTAGTTCAGCATCATCATCACATCAGGCAGAACATTGCGACCGCGCGCGTACTTCTCGCTCTCGGGTCCAATCAGCAGGACGGGCTTGCCAACGGCGGGCACGAAGACACCAGCCTGCTCAAAGGTCGGCCAGTACTCGGTCAGGTAACGGATGTTCGCGAAGTCGCACTCCGTGCCATGGACCAGACATGCGTCCAGCCCCGCGGCCTTGATTCTCGCCTGGAACTTCGCTATGCGCTCAAAATACTCTTCTTTTGGAATGTTCGCCATCACTTTTCTCCTAGATTGATGATTGCACACTATAAAAAACACTATGAAAAACACAAAATTTCATTAAATATATGCCATGAAAAGTAATAATCAAGAAGGTATTTGAAAATTATTGAGGTAATTGCAAAACTAGCGCGAAATGCGCTAAGAGATGGGCGCA
>JAFTAC010000134.1 GCA_017458805.1 Victivallales bacterium
GAACCCTTGAGCAACCGTTTCCCCCAGACACCGCAGCTGCTCTCCAACCTGGTTGACAGGATGCTGGTGAAGGACCCGAAAAAGCGCATCCAGAGCTGGACGGAGGTTCTTGCAGGGCTGCGCTCTGCTTCAGCGGCCCTCGCTGCCCCGCAGAAAAAGAAGCTCACGCTCAACAAACCGACCGATGCCCGCAATCGCCTGCCCCAGAAAGCCGCACCCCCCAAAAAGAAAGGCAGCCTTCTCTACTGGATTATCGCCGCATTCTTCACCATTTTACTGATTGTCATGGCGATTATCTTGAAAACCTCGCAATCCAAGTCAGTGCAGTCGCCGCCGGCTACCAGTCAGCGTATATGGAAAACAACGTGCTCTGATGGAGCGCATATTGTTTCCTGCATATCAGGCTTCCATGGCAACCTTACCCCATTGTGCCAATTAGGTCATGACAGCCCGTTTCCTTAGAGCATGCTGGGAGAAAAATGATGGCAAAACTATCTTTTCCCTTCATACTCATTGCTTTTCTTGCACTTGCGCAGGCGGTTGTCGCACAGAAAACAGTGCCAGTTACCCGTCACGTTCCCCCCTTCGAGCTTAGCAGGGAGTACCAGCGCAAGGAGGCCATCGCCAAAACCTCCCTACTCCTGGCGAAGCTGCGCTACGACATTGCCTCCTCCTCAATCGAGCCTATGGTACAGGCCATTGACAAATGGCTGCTTGAACCGTCGCTCGCCCCCGAAACCAAACACCTTCTCCAATTCGTGAGCCAGGAGGTTCTGCCGTCGCTCGCCGAAGCCAAGACCACCATCATCAGCAATGAGAAGGCACTTGTGGGGCTGAAACTCAAGGGACGGAACCAGACTGTGAGCGTATTGTCTCCCTGGATGTTGACGGTGTCAAACTTACCCAGACCACCAGCAAAGGTTCGCTGGACAGGACCCTCACATGGGATGGTTTCCATCGCGAAGGCTTCCTTGTACCACTTTGCCATCATCTGCTTGAACGAACACCTCCCACGCTGAACAACTACAAGCCCTATCTTGCGCTCCTCCTTTTCTGCGGGCAAGCCCCCTATGTCGAAACCACCTTGAACTCCCTTCCCGCCGAGGAGACTGACAGTTTGCGCAACTGGCTTGCGTTGGCTGGCATCCATCGTCTCCTTTCTCCTGCCAGCAAGAGCATCGTTGAACTGGTGGACACATTGCGTCTTGCATGCCTCAATGCAGACGACTATCTTGCAGCCTCCACAGCACAAAGAATACTTGCGGCAAACCAGGCGGCTGATTTCTTTTTGGATTCAGATCGCCAGGCTATCGCCGCTCTGCTCGACAAGTTCAGTCATGCCTTGCCAGACCTTCAGGCTGGGAAACTGGCGCGTGAAGCGAAGAACCTCCAAAGGCAGGGGCAAGTCAATGCCGCCCTCAACACCGCCCTGACTGCCTTCTTCCGTTTCGGACGTGCCGCATTTCCCGAGAAAACCGCCCTGGACGATACCATCAAGGAGGGCTTTGCACGGCTGGCTTCACCCATTCCCCTGCAAAAAGGCGGCTATATCGACTGGCTTCCCTTCTGCAATCACTATCCACCTGCCCATAATCTTGTGGCATGCCGCGACGCCGCAACGCTTTTGGGGAGCGAAAGCAATTCAAGGGCGTTGGAAAGTATGTTGCCCCTCGCACGCTTTGCCTGCGGGGACTGGTCTAGAACCAACGCCTTTTCTGCTAGCGGAAAGCCCCTTCCGCCCGCTTTCGAGAAAGCCCCCAAAGATGCACAGGAAATGGCCACTTGCGCACTCATCTTCGCCAAGGTTCTTGGTGAATCTAGGTTTTCAAACGCGCCAGTCAGCCCAAAGGCCTTTAATTTTCTCAGGAAAAGAATGCAGCACGCAGAACAGCCAGATGCCCACACGATGGTTCTGCTCTCCGCTGCCCCTTTATTGATTTATGGCTGGAATATCCCCAGCCCTGGAGATGCGTCAGCTCTGTCTGATGCGAACATGCCAACTATCGAACAGCAGTTTCTCACAACGTACAATTACAAAGGCACCCTTCAGGCAAGGCGTACCGTCTTCTACCAATGCCTCGCCCGCATCCTAGCCCCTTCCCCGTCACCACAGTTTAGAAGCGACCTCTTGGGCAAATCGCAGGATGCCGCCTTTCTTGAGGGCTACGGCTTCCAGGGGCCTGGCAAGCGTTTTTTCGATAGACTTGTCAAATACGATGGAAACCAGGCAGAGTTTCCTCTGGAGCATATCATCGATCAGGAGGTCGATTGGGCTTTTTTGCGAGCGTGGATTGCAGTTGCAAACACCGAGCAAGGTCTTCCAAGCTACGCTGATCAAAACTTGATGGACTATCTGGAATACCATGCGCTGAACTGGCCTCTGCAAGGTGGCGAAACCATCATGGCATGGCTCCTTGCTCGTTGCGCCTATTGCCTGTATAACAAAAAGCTCGACGATGCCATTCAGCTCACCAATTGGGTTCTATCCAGAAACTACGCTTGTCTCATCAGCCATTACCCTGCTTTGCTGGCTCTCAACGCCAGTCTGAAGGCCTTGGAGGGCAAAACAGGCGGCATACAGACTGCCGCCAACCTCATTCAAGCCGCCCCAATTTCCCAAAAAGGCGAACGTGCCGCCTTCCGCACACTGGCGGACTTGCAACCCCAGTTCTCCAACGACATGTTCAATCGTTGGCTTGCAACTCTTCCCAGGCACACGGAATACACCTTCTGGATGAACATCATGGGCACCACCATTGCATTCAACCTCTCCAAGGAGCCAGTGCCACCTATGATTGCGATGACCTTGCCTTCGCAATCTCTTTTCGCAAAAGCCTTTATGGACTTCACGCGGAAATAGCAACGAGGCGAGATAAAACGTGTTTTGTGGCTTCCACCTGCCGACTGTCCTCTTGCAATGGAGTGTTTCTTGTCGTTCCAAACGGGCTGGCTTACCTATCTACCATGCTTTTTCACATCCTTTTCTGAAAAATACGACCTATTGCATTGTTTTTTCGTTTTTATATGGTATAATTATCAAGATACATAGTGTAGGCGTGGCACAACCATTCGTTTGAACGTTGGTTGTGGCATGTCCCAAGGCAATAATCCAAAACGAGGGGTTAAGTTCAATGATTTGGTATGATTGGTTGATTCTGGTTATTCCTGTATGCTTTGTCATGTATATGGGTATTTACTCCCGCAAATACATCCGCGGGGTGTCAGACTTCCTTTCTGCGGGACGCATCTGCGGGCGCTACGTCATCTGCGTCGGCGACTTGGCGAACGCCCTCTCCATCATCGGCCTTGCCACCTATATCGAAATGCACTACAAGACGGGCTTCTCCGTCAGCTTCTGGAGCAGCATCCTGGCTCCGTTGAGCATCGTTCTTGGTCTCACGGGTTTCTGCGTCTATCGCTTCCGCGAAACTAGGGCGATGAGCCTTGGACAGTTCCTGGAGATGCGCTACAGCCGCAAGTTCCGCATCTTCGCGGCGGGGCTCCGCTCCCTCTCTGAAATGCTGGCAAACATGATCATGCCTGCCATCGCCGCGCGCTTCTTTATCCGCATGCTGGACCTGCCCGACACCTTCAAGTTCCTCGGCATCACCTGGTCCACGTATGTCCTTCTCATGATTCTCTTCCTCACGCTGGCCGTCACCCTCATCTGCTGCGGCGGTACCCTGAGCCTGATAGTTACGGACTCCATCCAGGGCATGATTCTCTACCCCATCCTGCTCTGCTTCGTCATCTTCATCTTCTACAAGTTCAACTTCAAGACCGAAATCATGCCCGTCATGCAGGACCGCGTCGCGGGCGAAAGCTTCCTCAACCCCTATGACATCAGCAAGCTGCGCGACTTCAACTTCTTCTCGATGGTCATCGTCGCCGCCTACTCCAC
>JAFTAC010000135.1 GCA_017458805.1 Victivallales bacterium
AACAAATCTTTTTTCTGAATTTGTCACGATAATGGAGAAATGTTCTTGATAGAATGAATACTTGGAGGTTTCCTCAAATCATCTTTACAACTATTTGCATTTTTACAACAATAGTGGATATTATACAGTGGCTTATCTAGAACCTCTAGAACCTCTAGAACCTCTAGAATCTCCAGAATCTCCAGAAGTTTTCCAACCCAGGAGGCGATTATGCGCAGTTTTGTTTTATTTCTATTGATGAGTGGCTATTTGCTGGCGGAGACCGCTTTGCCGCTGGTGAACCCAGGTTTTGAAGAGCAGGGCAAAGGGTGGTCAGGCCTGCGCTTCATCTCCTTTGTAAAGGAGGCTGCGCACACGGGTGAATATGGTGTGCGCGTGATTGACACCGAGACGAATGGAGGCTCGGTCTTCCAGTGCGACAAGCTGCCCGTCACCCCTGGAAAATACTATGCGATACGCTTCTGGGGACGGAGCCCGAGCGGTTCTGTTGTTGCGGGGGTTTATTCACGCTTCTCCAATGACAAGGGCAGGGCAATACCCTATTCGGAGACAAAGCGAGAGAACGCCATCCGCGTCATGACGAAGGAGTGGACTCTCTTCACACTGCCGGCGCAGGCTCCCAAGGGGGCTGCCTTTATGGACATCTGGCTCCACTCCTTCGACGCGACAACGGGCCAGTCCGACTTCGATGACTTCAGCGTCGTTGAGCTGACAGAAGACGAATGGAAGAAAATGGAGGCCAAAGTGCAGACCGTCGAGGGCAAGTTCACGCCACCCTCCCGTGAGCGGATTGCGGAGCTTGCCGAGCTGCTTTCCGACAAGCCGCAGGGCTGCGGCCCCACGGGGGCGGAGCGTGAGAGGTGGCTTCCCTTCTTGGATAGCCCCCACTCGAAAAACTATGTCAAGCGTGCTGAACGCCAGTTAAGCGAGGAGCCCGTCTTCATGGACGACGAGGTCTATCTGGAGTTCTCTCGCAATGGAAACAGAACCAACTACCAGCGTATCATCAGCAGGCGTTCCAACCGCTTCAGCACTTTCGTCTTTGCCGAGTTGGTTGAGTGGAAAGGGCGCTTCCTGCCAGCTCTTGAAAACGAGCTGACCAGGCTTTTCAGTGAAAAGAGTTGGACGCTTCCCGCACACGACGGCAATTTGTTCTGCTTCAATCAGATTCAGCAGCACGGCGACCTTGCCGCCACCGAACTGGCTGCGGAATTGGCGCAGATTGACTGGTGGTTCCAGGACAAACTCTCGCCCTCTATCCGCAAGAAGCTACGCGAGGAGTGTCTGCGCCGTGTGATTGACCCATACCGCGAGGATATGCGCAAGGGTGCCATCCGCAACGGCCAGTGGTGGGTTATCGGCGCCAACAACTGGAACGCTGTCTGTACCTGCAACATGGTTCGAGCATGCATGATTCTGTTGGAGGACAAGATGGAACGCGCAGAGATTCTGGCTGACATGGAAATCTCCAACCCATTCTTCTTCAAGGGCTTTACGCCAGACGGCTACTGCTCCGAGGGTGTGGGCTACTGGGGCTATGGATTCGGCCACTTTGCCATCATGGCGGAGGTTGTTCTGGAAGTCACGGGCGGCAAGCTGAACATCTACGACAACGCTCCCAACATCGAGGCTATCTGCGCCTACGCACGGAACATCCAGATTGACGAGGACATCTGCCCCGCCTTTGCCGACTGTGGCGTGAAGGCGAGGCCAGACACACAGATTCTTGCTCTTATCCAACGTCGCTTCCCCCAGACGGTGCTGAAGCGGATACCCCAGCTCACCACTCTTGGCAGCTATACGATGACGCCTCTGCGCCTTTTCACGGACGAAACCGCTTTTGCGGAAAAAGTGCCTGAAGAGCCGACCTTCCCATCCCGCAGTCTGTTTGAGGACGCTGGCATCTACATCGGAAGAAGTGCCGCCGATGAAAAGGGCGGGCGCTTTGGCGTCGCCTTCAAGGCAGGGCACAACGGTGAGCAGCACAACCACAACGATGTCGGTTCATTTGTGGTGGTTCTGAACAAAATCCCCTACATCGTTGATCCAGGCGGCGAAATCTACACGAAGCGTACCTTCTCGCGCGATCGCTATGTGAGCCAGATGCTGAACTCCTTCGGGCATTCGGTGCCTGTGGTTGCAGGGAAGCTGCAAAGCAATGGTCGCGGCTCATACGGCAAGTTCATCAGCACGGAGTTCACGGATGACAAGGATGTGCTGGTCTGCGACATGAAGGAGGCCTACCACGGGATTCCCGAGCTGAAGAGCCTGGTTCGCACCTTCACCTTTGACAGGGCGGCCAGGAAAGTCATCGTGCGCGACGAGGTGGAATATACCTCACCACAGACATTCGCAACAGGACTGGTGAGCTATCAGAACATCCGTGCGTTGGACGACGGGAAGTACGTCATCTTCAACGGCAAGGGCGGCTTGCAGGTGCAGTTTGCCTCGGAAGGCGCAGAGCTTTCGACTGAGGTCGGTGAAGTCATCAACGAAAATGCGACGAACCCGAAGCGCATCGGGATTTCATTGGCGAAGCCCGTGCAGAAGGGGAGCATCACCGTCACGGCCGAGGTGCTGCCCGAAGGCTTTGAGCTGCCAGGCTTCTACCAGGCTCCCGATGAGAAGGTCTTCCAGCCCCAGATGGTGCGCGCAGTTTCCATTGAGGCGGAGGCCATCAGCTTCCAGGAGGGCGGTGAAATCACCGTCATGCCCAAGCCAGGCGCCAGCAAGGAGGCATTCAAGTTCTGGGACAAGGCTGGCCACAAGCTCGGCTGGAAGGTGGAGATTCCCGCCGACGGGAAGTATGCCATCCAACTGCGCCTCGCCAACGGTAACCAGGACGCCGAGGCAAAGCGCAAGGTCACCATTGACGGCAAGCTGATTCACCCTGAAGCAGAGCCGCTTGCCTTCCCGTTGACGGCGGGCTGGGCCAACAGCGACCCGAACGACTGGGGCAACTTCTGGATGGCCAGCCACCAGAAGGCTGTCATCGTGAACCTCAAGAAAGGCACGCACACCCTCGTGATGGAAAATGTCGATAACAAGGGCCTGAACCTCGATTGGATCAAGTTCGTGCCTGCGAAGTAACACTGTTTTGCTGAATTGATGTTGGCGGCGGTGTGCCGCGAATGCAGAACGTGGCAAACTCGTACAGCGCATTTTGTAAGGTGTTCGAAACGAGTGCGTCGCTCAGCTGCCTGTAATTATATGAGGAAAATACAACGAACCTATTTTAACTATTGGAAAAACGTGATATATTGAATTGGCAATAAAATGCCACGCGCAAAAGGCCTGGTCTATACTATATGAGATATAGTTACCAGGCTTGCGCTGTCAACATCATCAAAAGGAAAAACAGTCAATGCGTACAGTTGGAACAACAGTCAGAGGAATCAGGTGCCCCATCTTCCGCACAGGAGATGATTTGGCGGCGCAGGTAGTGGAGGCCTTGAAGGCCTCCTGGGAAAGCGAAGGCTATTCATTGAGGGACAGGGATGTCATTGGCATCACGGAGTCCGTGGTGGCGCGCACACAGGGCAACTATGTCACATGCGACGACATCGCAAAGGACATTCGCGCCAAGTTCGGCTCGGGCACCATCGGTCTGACCTTCCCGATCCTCAGCCGCAACCGCTTCTCCGTCCTTCTGCGCGGTATCGCACGCGGTGCGGACAGAATCCACATCCTCTTCAGCTATCCCTCGGACGAAGTCGGCAACCACCTGATGTCCCTGGACAAGATGGACGAATCGGGCATCGACCCCTTCAAGGACGTGTTGGACGAGGCCAGGTACCGTGCCGTTTTCGGCGATGTCGTGGCGCATCCTTTCACGGGCATCGACTACGTCACCTGCTATAAAGAACTCATTGGGGCGGACAAGGTTACCGTCTCCTTCGCCAACGACGTGCGCGAAGTGCTCGACCACACCAAGAAGGTGCTGGCGTGCGACATTCACACGCGTGCCCGCAGCAAGCGCCGCCTGAAGGCCGCAGGCGCGGAAATCGTCTATGGCCTGGATGACATCTGCACGGCTCCCGTTCGCGAAGGCGCGGGGTTCAACCCGAACTACGGCCTGCTTGGCTCCAACAAGTCCGATGATGAGAAGGTCAAGCTTTTCCCCCGCGACTGCCAGACGCTGGTGGAGGACATCCAGAAGCGCATCCTTGCTTTGACAGGCAAGCATGTGGAGGTTATGGTCTATGGCGACGGCGCCTTCAAGGATCCCGTGGGCAAGATCTGGGAGCTGGCGGACCCGGTTGTCTCCCCCGCCTTCACATCGGGGCTGGCTGGCAAACCCAACGAACTGAAGCTGAAGTACTTGGCTGATGAACTCCAGAAAACTGGAGCGGACAACCAGGCGGTCAAGGCGACCATCCTGCAGAAGATTCAGTCCAAGGGGAGTGACCTCATCGGCAAGGAGGAGTCCCTCGGCACCACGCCGCGCCAGCTTACCGACCTGCTGGGAAGTCTCTGCGACTTGACCAGCGGCTCTGGTGACAAGGGCACACCCGTCATCCTTATCCAGGGCTATTTCGACAACCTAGCCAACGATTAAGGTTTTCTGGGGCGCGCATCGCGCGCCCATTTACTTCAGGGATAATGCACGCCCCTTCTGCTAGAGGACGAGTTCTTCCCACAGGGTTCCCAAAAAAAGCCCTGGGGGTGAGGTTCGTCCTCTGGCTGGAGGGGCGAAGAACTTGTTTGAGGCTAATGTGCGCGCGATGCGCGCACCAGAAGTTCGCGCACCAGAAGTTCTTTCCTTTCAAGACTTGCCTTATGGACCAATCCTTCATTGACAGAATCAAGAACATCCCCCAGCCCAAGCTGGAGGATATGGGTTTCATGGCCGATTTGAAGAAGCCGTTGGAGACGGTTTTCAACCCAGAGAAGGCCGAGGCTGGTTTCCTGTCGAACGGGGTGCGTCTGGAGGTGCTCTATCCGAAGGCGGAGGAGGAGGTTGAGACTGCATTCACCTCCCTGAAGCGTGTCCTGTCCGCAAAAGGGGTGCTTCTCTCCGATTTTGGTGCATATCCCATTCGCATCAGGCAGGATGCGTGGCTGGCGCATGAGGAGTATGCTGTCACTGTCACGGAGCAGGAGGCAGACATCACGGCGAGCGACGCGGACGGAGTTCGACGAGCCATCTATTTTCTGGAAGACCGCCTCTGTGAAAAGGAGGGCTTCACTGCCGCTTATGGCAGCTGGAGGCGCAAGCCCTTTGTCAAGAACAGGATTTCCAGGTGCTTTTTCGGCCCCACCTACAGGCCGCCTTTCTACGTCGATGAGCTTCTGAACGACATCGACTACTATCCTGAAGAGTACCTGAATAAGCTGGCGCACGAGGGCATCAACGGTGTCTGGCTCTCCATGTACTTCCGTGATTTCCCCTCCACCATCTTCCCGATGCACGGCAAGAACTGGGAGAAGCGCTTGGCGAAGCTGAAGCTGACCGTTCAGCGCTGCAAGCGCTACGGCATCCGTATCTTCGTGTATGTCAGTGAGCCAAAGTCATTCGGCACGAACCATTGGAATGTCCCCATCGAGGAGGCCGAGGGCCATCCTGAAGTCATTGGCTCGGCGGACAAGAGCATCACAAGTGGACGCTCCGCACGTTTCTGCACCTCCAACCCGACGGCGCAGCAGTATCTGCGCGATTGCGTCACGGCGCTTTTCACCGCAGTCCCCGACTTGGGCGGCATGATCAACATCATCTTCGGCGAGGACAATGGCGGCTGCGCAACGATGAAGATGTACGACTGGACCTGCGATTGCCCCGTATGCAGCAAGCGTTCCGTTGGCGACATCTACCGAGAAATCGCAAACACGATGGCTGGGACCATGCATGCCGTCAGCCCCGAGGCGGAGATGATTGAGTGGTTCTACGCGCCAGGCTCCCGCGACGGCAGCAAGCTTGCCGCTCACATCGTGGAGGCGACAAAGGAGTGGCCCAAAGATTGTGCGTTGATGCTCAACTTCGAGTCGGGCGGCGTCTCCGAACAGCTTGGCAAGGGGCGCAATGTCTTTGACTATTCGCTGGCCTACCTCGGACCTTCGCAGCTCTTCCGCGATGTTGCCTCGCATGCGCCTCGCCCTGCGGCGAAACTGCAGGTGGGGTGTTCCCACGAGGACGCCTCCGTCCCCTTCATTCCCGTGCCCAGCAACTTGTACGAGAAGTACAAGGCGATGAACGAACTGAACGTCAGCTCTGTGATGCAGTGCTGGTACTTTGGCAACTACCCAGGCCTGATGAACAAGGCGGCGGGTGAACTCTCATTCAGACCTTTCCCCCAGAGCGAGGATGCATTTCTCCAGGCGCTTGCGGCACCGTGCTGGCGCGAACACGCTCCTGTTGCCGTGGAGGCGTGGAAGCACTTTGCCGCAGGCTACCGTTGCTTCCCCGCCAACATCGGTTTTGCGTGGTACGGGCCATTGCACCACTCCATTGCGTGGCCGCTCTACCTCTTCCCAGTTGATGGAGGCATCTCGCCAAGCTGGCTCCTCAAGAACTTCCCCGAAGTCAGCGGCGACCGTGTCGGCGAGACCCTCATCTACCAGCATACCCTTGCGGAGGGCATCACCCTTTGCAACCAGATGCGCGAAGAGTGGCAGAAGGGGGTCGAGTTGCTTGCCTCTCTTGAGGCGGCGGTTGCGCACATCCCCGACCGTGTGGCGGACATTGTTCTTGCCAAGGCCATTTTGCTTCAGATTAAGGCGACCTGCGACTTCCTTCAGTTCTACAGCCTGCGCGAGGAGATGCTTTACGACAAGCGCGACAATCTTGATGCGATGAAACAAATCGTTCTTGATGAAATCGCCAACTCCCGCGAGATGATAGAACTCTGCAAGCGGGACTCCCGCCTGGGCTATCATTCAGAGGCGGAGGGGTACCTCTTCTTCCCAGAGAAGCTGGAGGCGCGCATACAGGAGCTGGAGGAACTGCTGGCGCATGACTTCCCTCGCTTCAACCTCGAAGACGAGTGGATACTGGAGTACACGGGGGAAAAGCTCACGGGCAAATCCGCCCTCAGCCCCTATCAGACCATTGGCCCAGAGCTGGTCATTGACGGCACCGACGTCACCTGGGAAAGCTGGCACGATGACACGACACTTTTCCTGCGCATCCACAACATCACCGAATCCACGAAGGTTGAAATCGAGCCATGCCGTATGTGGCCGCCTGTGCGCATTACCATCGCGCCAGACGGACAATCGCTCCAGCACCACACCTTCATCCATCGCCAGCCGCCCGAAATACCCATCACGAAGGAGGGGGACGCCTCCACCATCCAGCTGCCTCTCTCCCTTTTCGACGGCTACCGCCGCGACGGCTTCCCTATGCGCATCAACATCAGCTTCGGTTCCCATAGTTGGGCACCAGGGGAACCGTGGCCGAGCCGACTTCTCCACGAAAACTTCAATCCGGCCAGGGCAGGGTGGCTCATCCTGTAAAAGCCTTTTCCCTTCTATACAACTATGTACATTAAAAAACAACTCATCCTCTCATTGCTTATGGCCATGACCGTCTCTGCACTTTGCGACACTCTTTTTCCTTCGACCCCCAAGATATTCGTCGAACGGACACTGGCTGCAAAGCCACTTCCAAAGTTCACGAGGAAGCGCATTGAGTATGCACGCCGCCAGCGCGAGGAGAATATGAAGCGTCCCCTGTGCAATATCGTTGATGGCAAGAAACTGACGCCCAAGTCGGGCAACCCGCACGACTACATCAGCACGGGCCCCTACTGGTGGCCCAATCCCGACACTCCGAACGGTCTTCCTTTCATCCGCAAGGACGGGCAAGTCAATCCCTCATACCACGATGGGGACAACGTCCGCATGACTCTGATGACCAAAACGGTTCAGCAACTAGCCGTTCTTTGGTACTTTGACAAGGACGAGGAGGCCGCAGCCAGGGCGGTCGCACAACTCAAAGGTTTCTTTCTGGATGAGGCCACCCGAATGAACCCGCACTTCAACTACGGGCAGGCCATCCCTGGCATCTGCGACGGTCGTTGCTACGGCCTAATCGAGGCCTACACGGGGCTGGGGGACGTGCTGGATGCCATTGTGATGCTGAAGGATGCACCAACGATGACAGCGGAGACATACGCTGCGCTTGTCGCATGGTTCCGCCAGTTCCACACCTGGCTGAACACTTCCTCCATCGGCAAGAAGGAGTTCGAGGCCCCGAACAACCATGGCCTTGCCTGCTATGTCCAGGCCGTCAAATACGCCATCTTCATCGGTGACATGGAGGCTGCCAAGGCCTATATGCCACGTGTGGAGAAGCTGATATGCAAATCCGTCGATCCTGATGGCTCCCTGCCGCGTGAACTCGTGCGCACCAAGTCCTTTAGCTACTCCACGTTTGCCACGGGGATGATGACGCAGTTGGTGCTGCTGGGTAAGATGCTCGACTACGACCTGTTGGATTCAAAGCGCGAATCTGCCGACGCCATCCGTCGTGCAGTCCTTTTCCTGTGCGGTTTCATCGACCACCCCGAAGCCTGGAAGCATCAGCAGATTGGCGGCCCCATCAACCCAAACGCCCTCTCCAACATCCTTGCACGCATGTCAGCCGCAACTGGCGACCCCATCTACCTCGACAACCTGAAAAAACTCACAAAGCCTTCCTTCGACGTGATGAACGACCTCTTCGTCGCGCCTGAGTTTTAGTATGCACGGCTACGCGCCGTGCACTCAGGACGACACCCTTCAACCTGTCCTGTGCGCCGCGCTCAAGCGCGGTGGTAATCTGTCCTGTGCGCCGCGCTCAAGCGCGGTGGTAATCTGTCCTGTGCGCCGCGCTCAAGCGCGGCGAAAAGCCCCCGAAAAACACCCATGACCACTCACTTGCCATTCCGCCTTTCGCTCCTTCTTTGCACTCTAGTAGCCCTTGTTTCGTTGGGGGCTGACGAGCGGATACGCATCGCCATTCCGCGTGTCACCGACCCGCCGCCAGTCATAGACGGCGAAGGAGTTCGCTTTGCGAACCTGCCAGGCAAACTGCCCCTTGACAAGCAGGACCAGGTTGCCTACACGCAGGGGGGATTGAAATGGGGCGGGGCCGACGATTCATCTGGCACGGTCACCTTCGGCTGGGACAGCAACTGCTTCTACTTCTTCGCCGTTATGAAGGATGACAAGCACGTCCAGCTCTATGAGAACGACAGATTGTTCAACGGCGACCATGTCATGCTGGTCTTTGACATGACGCCTGGCGGGGGCACCAAGGCCGACCTTTGGAAGATTGGCTTTACGCCAGGCGACTTTGGCAAGGTAAAGCCAGCGATGCATGTCTGGTCACCGCTTGGCGTCACCACCGAAGGAATCAAGTTCTCTTCCAAAAAGCGTGATGAGGGCTACCAGTTGGAGGCCTCCATTCCCTGGTCGTTTTTTGACATCGACGCCAATCTTGCAGTCGGCCGCTCTTTTGGCTTCGACTTTCTCATTGGCGATTCCGACACAGGGCTAATCCAGAAGTCGATGCTGTCACTTAACGGCAAGAACGGGCAGCACAAGCCAGAGATTCTTCCGATTGCCGTCCTTGGAACGCCTGATGGCACGGTGCCGCCTCCACCCGCCGCACAGATTGCTCTCACCGACACGCCGCGCAAGCTCAATCCAGGCGATAGTTTCGAGGTGACGCTTCCCGCCGACAAACTGAAGGAGTACCCCACACTCGCCGTCAACGCCATCATCGACTATGAAAAGTTTTCAGGCGGTACCTATACTCTTGTCCTGGAACTGAATGGCTTTCCGTTGAACCTTGAGCAGAGTGTCAACCGCGATGAAACCCTGGTCTTCGGCAAGCACACGTTGCCGAGCATCGGCAGCCAAAACATCTGGTTCTGCTTCTACAACAACGCCTTTGACGCCAAGGACTACCCAGAGGTCTTCTCGGCTGGCGGCAAAATCGTCCCGTCACAGTTCACCTTTGACATCTCTTCGCGCCTGAAGTCTGGGCAGGACAATGTCCTGAAGGTCATATATCGACCAAGGCGCAACGTTGAAAAGAGCATGACCGTCTCTGTCGCCCTCACGACCGAGAAGAAGAAGGCACTCATGTCCTACGCCACGGGTGAACTCCAGGAGTACGCACCGCACGCCCTGGCGAATCCCCCAGCCTATATGTGGAATACGTCGCAGGATGGCGCATTGGAGGTTGCCCTTGGCGGACGCACCTTCACCATTGACAGCTCCTATTCCACGCGCACGCCTGGCTGGGCGGTCCTCGGCAAGGGCGGGGAGCCATGGAAGGCGTTTGCCGTCAAGGAGAAGGGGCTGGTCGAGGCGGCATCGAAGGAGTTCACTGTTGTGCGCCGCATCAAGCCAGAGAGATTCCGTCTGGTGGTAACGGACAGTGTGACCAACCTGCTGGACGAGCCACTGCCGCTCATGTACAGCCACACCACCGCCACAGATGGTTTGAAATACGCCCGAATCTGCGGCACGAAGATTTCCGTTCGCGGTGCAGGGCGCGGCCCTGTTTATCGTTAAAACGACGGGCTGTGCCCCACGACGATGCTTGTCTTCGAC
>JAFTAC010000136.1 GCA_017458805.1 Victivallales bacterium
GGATACACATTGCATTGGAGTTTTGGAGATGATTTTTTGCGAATGGCGACGCGCATACCCTCGTATGTAAGGAGCCATTCACGGAAAAGCAGCCCAAAAGAACAGTGCAGATGTATTCGAATTAAATCAATTAAGTACTAGCCACTAATCCTAAACCCTAGCCACTTTTTTAGGAGCCGGGATGGTCATGGCGAAGGCGCTGTTGCCAAGTGCCATGATGGCGGCGAAGGTGAATAGCCAGCCCACACCGACGTATTTCCAGACGATGCCGCCCAGAAGAGCCGCCAGGATGCTGATGAGGTGGTTGATGGAGATGCCTGTCGTCAGCGAGGCGGTGATCTCCTCTTCGTTGGCGGAGATGTCCCGCACATAGATGTTCGTGGCCATGGAGGAGGTGCTGATAATGGCATCCAGCATGAAGTTCAGGCAGACTACCCACATCGCAATCTGCTTGGCAAACAAGCTGTCCGCATAGCCGTAGATGAGGCAGACGAAGAACAAGATTACGGTGTCGTAGATCATGACGTTCTTGTAGCCGACGTAGTCGGTGAGCTTGCCGATCATGGGGGCGAAGTAGATGTTGACGAGGGCGCACACGCCCAGCAGCACCGCCATGTTCTTGGTGTCCATCCCGTAGATGCGGATGAGCACGTAGGGCGCGAAGGTAAGGAAAATCTGCTTGCGCGCACCGTAGAAGAGTTCCAATGCGTAGAATTTCAAGTACTTGCGGTGGAAATAGAGGCGCGGGCGCTTTGTCTTCGCCTCATCCGCCTTTGCCGTGCAGATGACAATCAAACTCGCCACCAGCAGCGCGAGAATCAGCCCCCAGGAGAGGTTGTAAAGCGTCAGTTCATTGGAGACCGTCCAGTGGCATGTTCCAAGGTAGAAGATGAGGGCGGCGATGGCGCTGCCTGTGACGCTGCCTGCGTTGGCGGCCCCCGTCACCATGCCCAGTGACCGCCCCAGCTTCCCCTCACGCGCAACGTGCATCGCGATGGAGCTGCGGATGGGCAGGATGATGTGCTCGCCCGCGCTCCATACCATGATCAGAGCGGTGATGAGGATTTTGTCGGAGGCGAACATCAGCCCCGCCAGACCAATCATCGACACGAGCGTACCGACCTTCAAAATCTTCCAGTCGGTGTACTTGTGCATGATGGCGATGATAAAGACCAAAAGAAGACCAGGCATCTCGCGGAAAAACTCCAGGATGCCGCGCTCCATCTCGTCAATGTGCCTCACATTAGAGAGGTAGTTGTTCAGGACAGCTGCAAAGCAGCCAGTCGCAATCCCCCACACAAGGATGCTCAAGAAGAAGTTGCCCGCACCCACGTTGGGCTTGAAGGTCTCTTGGTATTTCTTTATCATAATGGCTTATTTCCAGCCTAAACGGGTTGCTGTCCTACTTGCCCAGTTCCACGGATCTGTCGCGAGCGGCGATGACGGTATCTGCAATGGTCTTGCGGAAGTTGTCCTTCGCCATGATGGCAAGGCCAGCGGCGGTGGTACCGTTCGGCGAGGTCACCGCATCGCGCAGCTGGTCGGGCGTGCCGACCTTGCGAGTCAGCATCTCGCCAGCGCCGACGATGGTTTGGATGGATAGTTCAAGCGATAGTTCAGGCGACAGTCCCACCGCCTCTCCCGCCAGAGCTAGAGCCTTTGCAAGCTCGAAAACGTATGCGGGACCAGAACCGCTCAGTCCCGTGACGGCGTCCAACTGCCCTTCCTGCACCTCGAAAGCAATGCCCGCAGTGCCCAGGACCTTCTTCGCAAATGCACCGTCCTCGGCAGTCGCCGCCTTACCCAGGGCATAGCAGCTGGCTCCCTTGCCGACCATCAAAGGCGTGTTCGGCATCACACGGATGATGCGCTCGCTCCCAAACCATCCCGACAACTTTGCCAGTGGTATCCCTGCGCAGATGGAGATGACCAGCGCCTTGCTCTTGGGCAGAGCCTTCACTGCCGCCTCGGCCACCTGGGGCTTCACAGCCAGAAAAATCACTTCGACATCGGCTGCATACGCCGCCGCGTTGTCCGTGCATGCCACGCCAGTGGCGGCTGTGAACGCAGTCCGCGCCGCCTCCGATATGTCCGCCGCGATGATTTCATTCGCAGGAATCACATTGTTCTTGACGACTGCCGTACACAGCGCCGTCGCCATCTTGCCCGCACCAACAAATAACGCTCTCATAGTATCCCTTTTTGGTTTCGCTATGTTCCCCATAAGGGTAGTTTTTTAACCACAGATTACACAGATACCACAGATGCGAAGTGCCGCTATAGCGGCACTTCGCGGTTCATTTTTGCTGCCCTTTAGTCACGGGAAATTTGAAACATTTTCCTACGGACGATGGTGTAATGACGGTGACGGATTTTTA
>JAFTAC010000137.1 GCA_017458805.1 Victivallales bacterium
AAACAAGAATGGACATTGACTGGTCAAAGCTCGGATTTGCCTACAGGGATGTGAACTGCCACATCCGCTACACCTGGCGCAACGGCGCATGGGATGCGGGCGAACTGGTAAAGGAACCCTATCTGAAGATTCACGTGGCTGCCACAGCCCTCCACTACGGGCAGGACGCCTTTGAAGGACTGAAGGTCTATAAGACGAAAGACGGCAAAGTCCAGGCCTTCCGCCCCCTGGAGAATGCACGCCGCCTCAACAGAAGCGCCCAGCGCAGCTGCATGGCCCCCGTTCCCGAAGAACTGTTCATGGAAGCCCTCCGCCGCGTCGTGAAGGCCAACATCGAGTTCGTCCCGCCGTACGGCACAGGCGCCTCCATGTATGTCCGCCCCCTGCTCATCGGAACAGGTCCCCAAATCGGCGTGAACGAGGCTGACGAATACACCTTCATCATCCTCGTGATGCCCGTCGGCGCCTACTACAAGGGCGGCCTCCAGCCCGTCCGCGCCTTGGTGATGGACGACTTCGACCGCGCGGCCCCGCACGGCACAGGCACAGTCAAGATGGGCGGCAACTACGGCGCTGCCCTGCTGCCCCACAAGATCTGCCACGACAAGGGCTTCCCTGTTGACCTCTACCTCGACCCCGTCGAGCACAAGTACATTGACGAGTTCGGCACATCCAACTTCCTGGGCATCGACGCCAAGGGGGCGTATGTCACGCCGCTCTCCAACTCCGTCCTGCCCAGCGTCATCAACAACGGTCTGCGCACGCTGGCCGCCCACCTCGGCATGAAGGTTGAAGTGCGCCCCATCCCGTTCGATGAGCTGCCCACCTTCCAGGAAATCGCCGCGTGCGGCACCGCCGTCGTCATCACGCCCGTGAATGAAATCGTCCGTGGCGACCAGGTTATCAAGGTTGGTCCGCGCGAAGGCTGCGGCCCCATCCTCCAGAACCTCTACAACCACTACACCGCCATCCAGTGGGGCATCGAACCCGACCCATTCGGCTGGCTCGTCGAAATCTAGCCAGACCAATATGTGGCATCGCCACCAATACAGGGGCGATGCCATTCGTTATTATGGATGCGAAGAGGAAAGCATCCTGCTTTAAACAGGGAAGATGATTGGAGAGAGAAAAATGGACACAACCTTAGACAGCGGCAGGGAGTTGAATGCCGACAACATCATCGTCAACTCCACTGCGACAAAGACAAGATTCCGCGAAGCTGTCGAGTTCAGTGGCAGGCTCTATGCCGATGCGACCGACAAGCAGTTGAAGATCTGGATGTGCGAAGGTGATGCAAAAGCCTTCGAGGCCATCTTCAAGCGCTACAGCGAGCGTATCGTCGCATACGCGGCGCGCTACATCAACTCGATGGACCTGGCCAAGGACATCTGCCAGGAGGTCTTCATAAAGCTGATTGACAAGCCCCCGGCTGTCCTCCTCTATGACAACCTCGGCCCCTGGCTCTTCAGGGTCACGCGTAATCTTGCCATAGACAAGCGCAGACGGCGCAAGTTCGAAATCACAGGCGAGGAGACGATGCCCGAACCCCACGAGGAGGGCACCCCGCTCCAGGCACTGACCGACAGCAACGACGCGGAAATCGTCCGCAAGCTGGTGGAAAAGCTCCCGCCCGAGATTCGCGAAGTCGTGAAGCTGCGCGTTTTCGGCAATGTCGCTTTCAAGGACATCGCCGTCATCCTCGGCATCCCCCAGGGCACCGCCCTGTGGCGCATGCACCGTGCGCTAGAGTTGCTCCGCATCGAGTGGAACAACCTCCAATAGCACACCAACCAATACATCTAACGTATTGTCACACAATGTCGTACAAAACCTTCAAATCTCCCTGCGAACGAATGCGCTTCAGAGCGTTGCGCGATGGTGATGGAAGCGAGGCAGACAAGGCCTGGCGCAAGCATGCGGCAGGCTGCAAGGAATGCCAGGCTTCCCTCCACATCATGCAGTTGCTCCAAGGCACGCCCTCTTCCGAGGAGCTTAGCCTCCCCGAAGAGAATGTCGCGCAATTGAAGCAGATGGTCGAGGAGCGTTATGGAAACGCCTCCAAGAACAGGCGTCAAATGGTACTGTCTCTGCTCTGGCGTGTTGGCCTTGTCGCCTCCATCGTCTTTGTCGCGGGTCATTTTCTCCCACTGGAGCACCTGCTTGACAAAAGCGTTGGCACCGTGGCGGAAACAGTCGTCTCGCATGGCGCAAAACCTGCAGCAGCCGTTGCAGCCACTAAAGCAAATGAGGCCGTTGCAACCGCCGCCGCGGCAGAGATGTCCGAGTTCGACGACATGATGCCCATGAACCAGATGGATCAGTCCATCGAGCATGTACGTTCGCAGATCGACTACCAGTTCAATGAACTGAACGACCTGATTGACAGAGATTTGAACGAGTATTGATAGAACGTTGAACAAGGGGAATTGCAAACGCAATTCCCTCTTTTTTTCTTTGCGGGCCGAATGCCTCGCTCGACAATCCCCCTTAACCCCAAAGGACGAATCATGAAAATCGGTTTGAGTACCTACAGTCTCGCTGGCGCCTTCCGCAAGGGCGAGTTCGACTTCCCTGGCCTTGTGACGAAAATCGCCTCCATGGGGGGCGAATGCTGCGAAATCGTGCCCCTGGGCTGCGACTTCACCGTTGAGAAGGATATGCCTGGCAAAGTCGTCCAGGCAGCCAAGGAGGCCAATATCCCGCTGTGCAGCTACACCTTCAGCGCCAATTTCATTACCAATCCAGACGGCACCGACAAAAACGCGGAGCAAATCAAGGCTGAAATCGCACGTGTCAAAAGCCATGTTGATATTGCCGCACAACTTGGTGTTCCACTCGTTCGCCATGACGCTGGCAGCCGCCCCATGGAAAAATCATCCCTCGAACAGTTTGACCTTGACCTCCCCATCGCCATTGAAGCCTGTGGCGAAGTCGCTGACTATGCCGCCAAGTATGGCATCACCACTGCCATCGAAAACCACGGCAAGCTTTTCCAGGGCAAGGAGCGTGTCCGCCGTCTCATCAAGGGCGTCAACCGCCCCAACTTCCGCCTGGTCATCGATGTCGGAAATGTCTGCGGGGTAGATGAAAAGCCCTTCTGCAACGTCATTGACAACGCCGACATCGTCGTGATGTACCACTTCAAGGACAACTACCTGCGCGAATGGGTGCCGGACCCGGAGAACTGGGGCAAGACCAGCCACGGCCACTACGTCAAGGGCTCCATCACGGGCTATGGCGACATCGACCTTCGCACCATCGCCAATCTCATCAAGGCACAGGGCTTCGACGGCTGCATCAGCATCGAGTTCGAAGGCCGCGAGGAGAGTGTCTTCGCCGCCCAGCGCAGCCTGGACAACGTCAAACGCCTCTTCAGGGACTAGGCCCCCCGCAGAAGCGACGGGCACAGAACAGGTTTGCGGCGCATAGCCGTGCTCCCCGCATCCTGAGTGTGCGGCGCGTAGCCGCGCACAAAAGAAAATAAGGAATACAACAATGGAACCAGTCATTATCATCCCCTGCCTAGATATGAAGAACGGGCGCGTCGTCAAGGGCGTCCACTTTGTTGAATTGGTCGATGCAGCCGACCCCGTCGAAGCCGCAAAGGCATACTGCGCCAGCGGCGCGGACGAGCTTGCTTTCCTGGACATCACCGCCACCGTCGAAAACCGCAAGACCATGTTTGACGTTCTGAAAAAGGTCACCGCCGCCGTCAACGTTCCTGTCACGGTGGGCGGAGGCATCCGCAAGCTGCAGGATGTGGAGGATGCGCTGAAGAGCGGCGCCAGTGCCGTCAGCATCTCCAGCGCCGCCTATCGCGACCCCGCTTTTGTACGTGAAGCCGTGAAGCAGTTTGGTGGTAACCGCGTCTGCATCGCCATCGACGTGGATGTGAACGACGCACTGCCATCGAAGCGAGAGGTTTACATTGATGGCGGACGCACTGCCACAGGCAAGGACGCCGTGGAGTTTGCAAAGGAGATGAAGGACACTGGCGCAGCGCGCATTCTCCCCACCAGCAAGGCGTGTGACGGCGCATGCACTGGTTATGACCTCGTCGTGACACGCGCCATCGCCGAGCAGACGGGCCTCTCCGTCATCGCCTCTGGCGGTGCAGGAACGCTGGAGCACTTCTACCAGGCAGCCACGGAAGGCAAGGCCGCCGCCCTGCTGGCGGCTTCCGTCTTCCACTTTGGCACCTTCACCGTCAAGCAGGTCAAGGAGTACCTTGCCAGCCGTGGGATTCCTGTAAAACTTTAATGAAAGGAAATAGTTATGTTTGATTTGAAAAACAGATTGGGTGTCAAGAGCTGGTCGTTCCGCGAAATCAAGGACAACGTGGAGTGTGCCAAAGCAATCCGCTACTGCGGGGCCTCCGTCGTCGATTTGTCAGGCTGCCATGTGGATTATGCGGCACCCGACACCTGGGATGCGGTCATAGCGGCCTACCACGACAATGGCGTCGCCTTGGATGGCGTCGGCGCCATCGGCATGTCTCCCGATGAAATCACCGACCGCAAGTTCTTCGAGTTCGCCAAGAAGAGCGGCTGCAAGCTTGTGACGGTCTCGTTCCAGCCCGATGGATGGAAAACCACCGTAAAGATTCTAGAGAGGCTCAGCGAAGAGTTCGGGCTGCCTGTTGCCATCCACAACCATGGCGGATACAACTGGCTCGGCAACTCCACCATGCTTCGCTACGTATTCAACCGCTGCTCCAAGCGCATCGGCCTCTGCCTGGACACAGCCTGGTGCATCCATGTCGAGCGAGAGAACCCCATCGGCTGGCTGAACCTTTTCGCAGACCGCACCTACGGCTTCCACTTCAAGGACTTCATCTGGACCCGCGAAGGCAAGCATCAGGATGTCATCGTCGGTGAAGGTGCGCTCGACCTCAAAGGACTCCTTGAAAGGGTGAAAGATTTGGAGCACATCCAGTCTGCTGTCGTGGAATACGAGGGTGCGGACACCGTGGAATGCACCAAGAAGTCCATAGAGAACATTCTCAGCCTCTACTGATAGATTTAGGCACCATTATCTTTAGATTGTCTTCGTTGGGGCTGTTTTCACGTCAAACAGCCCCTTCTGTTTTCCTTAGCCTGAAAAGGTTATGCAATACGTATCACCATGAGATTCCTTGAAGTTTTAAATGAATTGGCTGTCAACATAGGTATTGGACAGCTGCAACCTGATGAAACGGGGAGCGTGACGCTGCTGTTCGACAGCAAGCACGAAATCACGTTTATGCCTGACGCGGACGGCGAAGCCGTTTTTTTCCAATGCGAAGTGGGAGACGCCTCCATGCTCGGCTACGAGGGGTACAAAACGCTTCTGGAAGCGTCATTTTCGCAGACAGACGGTGCCGCGTTCTCCATCCACCCCGCCTTCCAAAAAGTTGTGCTTTGGAAACGGTATGGCGAGTTTACCTCGCTGAACGCATTCGAGAAGACAATCAATGATTTCCTTGGGCAAGTGGTTGTCTGGAAGCAGCGCCTGCAATCGGGCGATTTCAGGATGGAAGAGACTGAGGATTCTCTGCCTCCCAATATGCCCAGCTTCACATCAAACTTCATTCAAGTGTAATTAGGGAGGATAACAATGTCTCTAAAAATCCAAGCAGACGCAGTCGTCAAAAGCGAACTTGAAGCACGCGGCATCGATTCGACCGTCGGCGTATTCGGCAGTCATCATGTTCAGATCGGAAAGGGGAAGCCCGTGCGCCTGGATGTCATCCAGTCGGCCAAGGTCCCATACGCCGGCTTCAAAACGGCAACACAAGTCACGCGCGGCAAAGCTGGCATCCACCAGACCGCCGCGGACGCCTTGAAGACCCTCGCCGCCCCAGGCCAGCTTAACGCAGGCAAGCTCCTCGGCTTCCTGAAGGCGCAGCAGACGCATCTGGAGCGCCTTGACAAACTTGGCGGACTCACAGAAGCACAAAGGCAGGACCAGGACGGCCTCTGGATGTTCACCAAGGCAGTCGAAAATCTCTCCAACGCAGAGCTTTCGGCCATCTACCAGAAATTCACCTCCGCCGAAATGGACCTTCTCCAAACCGCCTTGATACGCGAGGGGCAAATTAATCCAGAGGCGAAAGACGCCCGCATGGCGGCATCGCGCCTGTTCGACCTGCAGGCACTCGTACTCAAGGAGGTCTCCAACCGCGTCTCCCTCTCTGTGTTGAATGACCTGCGCGCGGCTGACCCGAATGACGAGACACTCAAGGACGACCACATCGCCCTCCCCAAAAAGCTCTCGGTGGAATACGGAGCCGGCGAAGGCGAGGCGCCGACATCCACGCACGGCGACGACATCACGCCAACCAACCTCGGCATCCTTGTCGATGTCGCTGCCCGCAGCTCGACGGAGCGCGAGCGAAACGGCGTCGCCGAAGCGATGAAGCTTAAGCAGCGCGGCCTGGACAAGGTCTCGACAAAGCAGCTGGGCGACGTGTTGCGTTCCGCTGAACTGACCATCAACATCGAACCTGAAATCCTCCTGTGCGAAACAGGCATCATAGAGAAGCCCGACGAGCACCTCAAGAACATCTGGCATCTGGCCGACAAGGGCATCAAGCCAAAGGGCGAAGGCTACCTGGACAAGCGAGAAAGCGTGGAGCATACCATCTTCCCCGAAATGACCAAGCACACGCGCAGCGCCGACGAGCGCCCCGTCTATGGTGCACTGAACGTACAGGGCAGCAAGCTCGGCGCAGCTCACATTTACGGTAAGGCCGTCATCGTCCTCAAGGAGGATGTGAAAAAGCGCACAACCTACACGCTCAACGACTCCTTCTTCGCCGCAAAGGTCAAGATCACCCCGCAGCGCCGCAATGACTTCTACAGGCTGCTCGACGGCGAACCTAACTTGCCGCAGGACCTCAAGGACGTGCTGAAGAACCCCGATTCCAAGGAGCACAAGGAGATGGAGGCGTGGCTGGACAGGATAGAAGCGGATACGGACGTGACGCTGAACGACAGTTTCAAGCGTAACTCTGCCCCCAGCAGCATCAAAGATCATTTCAGGGGAGCAAAGAACAGTATCGACTCAACAGAGGACGAGCAGAGCTTCCTTGGACTATGCATCAAATGCTTTGGAGACAGCGAATCGACGCGTTGCCTGATGACAACTCACGACAACATCGAATCGCTCCTGCCGCAGTTGGGCGACTTGCGCGGCAATGGCCTGGCAAGGGCGGCGATGGAGCAGAAGAATGGGGAGAAGCCCAAGGCGGTCCTGACCGATGCCCATTACATTGAGGCGCAGATCCAGGGACCGCTTGTACCGAAGCGCGACATCGCCGAAATCCGCATCAACATCCAGGACTTCGCCGCAGACCAGCGCCAAGCCGTCACCGCGAAGCTCAAGCGTTACCAGAAGGAGACGGGTATCAAGGTGGTTATACAGAACTTTGACCAGATGGCGGAGGAAGACCAGAAGACCCTGATTGAGCAGGAGCAGAATGAGTTCAACGCCTCCCACGTTGACCAGACGGTTCTCGCCGAGAAGAAAGAGCAGATTCTAGGTCATCTTGAGGAGAGCATTGCGAATTTCCTCGAGGAACATCCGACATACGCTCCGAAGCTGGACGGCGAGCCGATAGCCCTTACGGGAGAGATCCTCGGCAAGGTCGTGTCGGAATTCACCGAGAGTCTGGACTCGTCCCTGGCCCAGAAAGAGCACCAGTTCACAGCCGCCCATCTCGTGGAGAGCACCTTCGAGAGCGTTGTCACCCAAATTTGCAACACCAAGAAGGCGCTGATGGCGAAGATGAATGAGCTGGATTTTGCCACACCCACCCAGAAGAAGGCCTTCGCAGAAATGGTCTGCAACTCGTCAGACGTGAACACGGTAGCGGAGATGAAGCTCATCCACAAGCACGCAAAGCTGCAGGCGAACGCCCTTGCGGAACTCGCCGCCGCCGTGCCCCCGCCAAAGCCGGAGGCCGTCATCGAGCGCCTGTCGCGGATGTCCTCCGCACTCAACGCGGACTTCACCGCCTACGCCAACACCCTTGGCGAGAACGCGACCTTCGACTTTGCCGCAAAATGCACTGAACTGAAGCGCATTTCAAGCATGGCGCTGACCCTGCTGAAGAACACCGTGCCGCCAACGCCGCCTAATGCCATCCAGAACCTGCAGTCCATGTTGAACTCGCAGGAGATGCGCGGCTTCATCGGACAGATGACGGCGATGACCATGGCGGACACCCTCAAGGGGCAGCCCGAGATGGACAGCGTCAAGCTCGTCGCCGAGGCGCTTGGCTTCATGGGCGAGACCATCTCCAAGGCCGTAAACGTCGAATACACGCAGCCCAAGAACTATATCGGCCCGCTCTCCGCCATCACGCAGAGCGCGCGCACCGCCATGCGGCACATCGCGCCGGCGGTTGTGGACGCGCTTGACCAGGCGCACCCCGCACATCCGCCATTCCCCCAGCCGGCGAATCCCAATGCCATGCCACAGTCCAAGGCCCAACGCAAGGAATTCCTCATCGGCGTGCTGGACACATACCGCCAGAAGGAGCTTGACGAAGACAACGAGCGCGGACGCTCCGTCCATGGGCGCGGGCACATCTGCCGCGCCTACATCTTCGCCAACGTCTTCTGCAACATCTTCGCGGAACAGGGAGTCAAGGTTGACAAGAACGCCGTCATCCTCGGCATCTCTGGCCATGACCTGGGGCGAGGAGGACTCGGCACTGACAAGTGGGAGAAGACAAGCGGCGACAAGACGAACGCGGCCATTCGCGAACGCTATGGCGCGGAAGCCGCCGGCGAGCAGTACGAGAAGGAAGTCGCCGACTCCATCCTGAGCGTGGAAATCAAGCCGCCAAACGCCAGAAGACGCCACGTGCCCGTGACGGCCACCCTGGAAGGGCAGCTGCTCCAGAGCGCGGACAGCCTTGACATCGGCCGAACAATGGATTTCGACGATTACTACTTCGACTTCCTCCGCGACAAGAACGGGAACCTCACGCCAGAAGCGCAGCAAATCCGCGACGAGCTGATCAAGGAGGCGGATCTCCTGCAGAAACTCACCAATCCCTACTGCGCCAACCGCTCCTTAATTCACTATCTCATAATAGAGGAAGGGGAAGACAACAACCCGGAGATCACCGAGCAAAAAGATAAACTGCTCAAATCCGTCGAGAAGGAATTCATCGACGAGGCCGAAAACGTCTCCGACGCCGATTTCTTCGACAACGTGGAGCGCGTCATCAGCGACCACAAAGAGATGTTCCCGCTGCTGACAAAATACTACATCGAGGCTGAATGATGCTGAAAGTCCTTGTCTATCTCGGCGCGACAATGCCCGCCGACAGCTCCTACACGCAGGCCGTGCAGGAACTCGGCGAGGGGCTTGCCAAACACGGCTACACATTGGTTTTCGGCGGTTCCAAGGAGGGGACGATGACCATCCTTGCAGATGCCGTGCTCAACAACGGCGGCAAGGCCATCGGCGTCTTTACAAAAGCGTTGCCGATGAATCTCCTCTATCCAGGTCTGACACAGACCATTATGACAGAGGATTTTCTTGAGCGCAAGAAGGAGATGTTCCGCTTGGCGGATGCCATCATCGCCATGCCTGGCAGCTTCGGCACATGGGACGAGCTATTCGACTCCCTGGAACGCAACAAGGTCGAAAGAATCCACTGCCGCCCCGCCAAGCCTGTCGCCGTGCTAAATCTCAACGGCTATTATGACGGCGTTGTCACCCTGCTTCAACGCTCCATCCAGGAAGGCTATACTACGCCACGATACGCGAAGCTGCTCCATTCAGCCTCAACGGTAGCCGAGCTGTTCGAGTGGCTGTTATCGTTAGAAAAGTAATTCAATTCATTATCACGGATTCAAGAGTTTTCAGCCCGCATATTCCCATGATTTCACATTAGTCATACGCAATCGGGCTCAAAAAACACCTGGTTACTTCCCCTCTTTCGGAGGCAGGCCCTTGAAGACACGGATTGCCTCTCCACGCTCCAACTGGTAGTGATCCATCCACATCGCCTCGTTTTGATCGGCTCGTTGCTGTTCCACGATGAGGTTCAGCTTTTCCTGAAGGCGCAGCAGAGCCAGTTCGCGGT
>JAFTAC010000019.1 GCA_017458805.1 Victivallales bacterium
GAAGAAGGAGAGAAGTTCTCTTCCGAAAATCTGTGCGATGCTTCCCATCGTCATTACGGCTCCGGCGGAAATGAGGCAGCAGTAAATCACGCTGCGTTTCAGACGCGAATACTGGCGCCCTCCCAGGTTTTGCGCCGTGAAGCTGATGGCCGTCGATTGCACGCCTGCCGAACAGTATGAGAGATAGTATTCGAGGGAGAGGGCCGCCGTGTTTCCCGAAAGCGCCAGCTTCCCGAAGGAGTTGATGGAGGACTGGATGACGATGTTTGCCATGTTGAAGCTGATGCCCTGAAGCCCGATGGGTATCCCAATCCAAAGAATCCGCTTCAAGATTGTCCAGTCGAACTTCAGTTTGCGGATGTGCAGTCCACCGATTTCATGGGTGCAGCGTAGTGCCCACCAGACGAGCACTGCTGAAATGGCGTGGGAGATGATGGTCGCCAGCCCCACGCCATCCACATCCATGTGGCAGCAAAGCACAAAAAAGAGGTTCATCAGGACATTCACGACACCAGCGATGGCCAGGAAAACCAGCGGGCGCATCGTGTCCCCTGTCGCTCGAAGGATGGCGCTTCCATAGCCATAGACCATCTTGAATGGCATTCCCGCAAAGCATATTCGCATGTACAGCACCGATTTGGGCAGAATCTCCACGGGGGTCTTCATCATTTGCAGAACGGGGGCGCAGATGAAGATGCCAATCAGCCCGAAGAGTGTTCCTGCAACCAGCGAAAGTGCCATGGAAGTGTGGGTGGTGCGGCTCAGCTTCTCCATCTCCTTTGCGCCAAAGTACTGGCCAGCCACAACACTGGCACCCGTCGAGAGCCCGATGCAGAGGTTCAGCAGAAGGTTGGTGAGCGAGGTGGTTGCGCCTACGGCTGCCAAATCACCCTCCGATGCGAAGCGCCCCAGCACGATCAGGTCGGCGGTGTTGAAGGTCAGTTGGAGGTAGAGCGACCCAAGCAGGGGTAGCGTGAAAAGCACAATCTGCCTGAACAAGGGCCCATGGCACATGTCCATCGTGTATTTTCTGCCCCCAACGGCATGATTTTTGAGTGCAACTCCCATTTAGAAGCACCATTCTCCTTTGCGGAAGACAGGGATTTCCCTGCCATCCGTTGTTGTTCCTGTAATCTCCAAATCGGCGCAGCCTACCACAAAGTCCTCGTGGATGGTGCTGTCGTTGACGCCCAGCGCATGCAGCTCTTCCAGTGTCATCTTCTCATAGCCGACGATGGTCTCGTTGAAACCAGCACCCAGCGCGAAGTGGCAGCCCGCGTTTTCATCGAAAATCGTGCTATAATAAAGCAGCCCACTCTGGTTGATGGGAGAGCTGAAAGGCACGAGGGCGCACTCGCCGATATAAGCTGCTCCTTCGTCCGTTGCAATCAGCAAGTCCAAATCGCGCTGTCCCTTTTCCGCACACCACTCCACGGCCTTGCCTTCGTGGAAGCGAATGGAGAACTTGTCGATGAGTGCGCCCGTATGCGTCAGCAATGGACGCGTTGCCACCAGCAGCCCTTCGGCCACGCCTCGCATGGGCGTGGTGAAAAGCTCCTCGGAGGGAAGATTTGCCTGGAAGGCGCGATTGCTCAAGTCCTTGCACTCGCCTCCCTCGAAGATGCTGTTCGGGATTAGTCCTACCATGAAATCCGTGCCATTCGATGCCTTGTAATGCAGCGATTTGAGCTGGTAGTCATTGAGGATTTTGGCACGACGGTCGAAATCCCCCTGGATGCGCTTCCAGTTCTCCACGGCATTGCCATCAACATAACATGCTGCCATAATTGCCTTCCACAGCCGTTCGACCGCATCGTTATCGGAGATGCCTGGAAAAACCTTGCGCGCCCAGCCGACGCTGGGCACCGTGGCAATGCACCACTGGTGCTTGCCGTCGCGCCTGTCCCTGTAGGGCTTTGCGAACTTGCGGAGGGCACCTTCCGCGCGGGCTATCTTTTCGGAATCCAGACCGTCGAAGATGTCAGGGGGCGTGGATTCAAGATACAAGGTCGCAGGCAGCTGCTCGACCTGCCACTCCAGGCGCGGTGCCAGCCATGGTTTCGGCGTGGCAAGCAGAGCCTCATCCACATACTGATAGTCCAGACGGCGGCAAGGTGAATCCTCCCAGCGGAGAATCACCTCCGACACGCCGTGCTCATAGAGCGACTTGACCACCATGCGCACGAAATCTGGCTGGTCCAGCTCCGCGTAAACCATCACAGCCTGTCCCTTGTCGGGATTTACACCAGCTTCGACAATCAGCCGCGCATAGTCCTGCAAAAGTGATTGTTCCATAATTCGTTAGCCTTTAGTTGTTTATTTCGACGGGGGAACGGCGTCGTTGAACCCTTATTTCCTTTCTAACTTCAGCACGTCATCCACATCAATCAACTCCGCCGCCCACTGCGACAGCACCATGGTCACCGCCTTGTGAAGATCCTGGTTTTCCCAGGTTTCCTTGTGTTCGATGGCGGCTGCTGCGTCTGGTACGAAGAAGATGCGAAAGCCCTCATGCACCATGCGGATGATACCCAGAGGCCTTCCGATGACGCACATGTTGGTGTTGAAACCGCAATAGACGAGAGTCGTGATGCCCTTCGCCTTCAAGTCCGCCGCAAACGCCTCTGGCTTGTGCTCGCTGTGGTAGAGGATCTTCAGCTTGCCTTCATACGCCATCTCCTTCAGCTCTGGGAAGATGTCATATCCGTAGCCGTCTTTGTCCTTGGCGTTGGTCAGCACGATGGCGGGGAAGCCCAGTTCAATCATCTTCTTGGCCAATGGCAGCAGCTTTGCATAGAAGACCTTGCTGCTGTTGGTGTTTAGACGCTCATCACCCACCTCGTTCCATGGGTCCATGATGACGAGCAGCGTTTTGGCCGTGTCGAACTGGCGGACGGGGCGGTGCACTGCCTCCTCCACTTCGTAGAACCTGTTGCCATCCTTGATGTAGGGGAAGAGATGGCGTTGCTCGTCCAGCTTGAAGTAAGTCCTGTGAAGCGTGGGAATGTCGTATATCATGCTAAAACTCCATGAGTGTATGAAAAACAAAACGACTATTGCAATTGAGGAGCGCAGTGTCGGGGTGGCTGATAACATCTTTTATCCTTCCATGAAAGCTTTGACCGAAGCGAAGGGCCTAGCTACTGTTCGCTGTAACTAACATCGTCGCCATAGCCAATCGGGCAGCTTTTGCCATAGCTGCGAACGCCTGGCCTGTGCGTCGGGGCATCCAGCGAAGCAAAGTCAATTCGCTTCCATATCAGCTTTTCACCTGGCTTCAGCGAAACCGTCGCTCTGCCGTCAACGAGGGGCTCTTCGTGATTGCCCACGCTCTCGTCGCAGCCCAAATGCAACAACGTCGTAGGCAGATTGTCTCCAAACAGACGCACCTTGCCACTCCAAGGCTCTTTGCCGCAGACAATTTCCACCCACTTGATGCCATTCTTGTCCTTGGCCGCCGAGACGGTTAGCCCCCCCTCTGCCGCCAAGTTGTGGAAGGAAAGGCGGTCGCCAAAGCATGGCAGCGGCACGGGGAAGATTTTGATTTCGTTCTTCTGGCTCTGGAGCATGCATTCCATTATGGCATAGACGTAGGCTCCTCCTTGCTGTACCATGCTCATCGTTTTTTCCCGACCATGGCGAGTGGCGCTTTGCCCCAGCAGCGAATGCCCCTGCGTACCCTGTACGTTGTACGCACGTCGTTTCGCCCCCACGCCGCGAAGCACGCGACCGCCGATGTAGGCGAACATGCCGTTGGACTTCACAAAGTCCGAGATAAGCAAATCGCGGAGCAGTTTTTCAGCGTAGTCCACATCGCGCAGTTTGATGGCAGATGTCAGAAGCCAGCCAGCCGACAAATCGCACCCAACGCCTATTTTGCCAGCCAGTCCCTTGCGCATCGTATGGTCCAGATGCTCGCGGACGGTCTTTCGCGCAACTGCCGCCAGCGGTGAGTCCGCATCCACCTCTTCTGCAGGGACAAGGCACGCCAGGTAACTTGGATGGCAGAGCATCGTTCGCCCCTCTTCGCTTCCAGAGATGATGAACTCGCCGTCCTTCTGTGGATAGTCGGGGAAATGCGCCAGAATCGCCTCCGCCTTTGCTGCTGTCTCGCTCCACTGTCCCAGGCGTTTGTTGAAATCGACCACGGCCTGGAAAAGCTCCTTGAACAGCGCCAGATCATTGCCCGTGTCCCATGCAGGGAAAACACCCTGCTCGGGGGCCCACGACGGGCCCACCGTGATTGTTCCTTTGCCGTTGTCCTTGCAATACAGGAAGTAGTAACGTGCACAGGATTCGAGGATTGGGAGTATCTTGTCGCGCAGACGCTCCTTGTCGGGCTCGTAGAGGGCCCACTTAATGTAGTTGTCCGCATAGAAGCCTGTGGAGCAGCGCATCGTGCGGTAGAAGCCTCGGGACATCTCTTCGCCTGTGGGGCCACATGCCTGCGGGAAGCGCAGTTCATCGACGCCAAACACCTTTTTCGTCTGGCGGCGTATTGTGCCAAACCACGATTCCAGCGTGGCGAAGAGGCTGTCGTGGAGTTCGGGATGGTTCAGCGGGAAGAGAGGCCAGCTCCACATGGAGTTGTTGATGTCGCCGTGGTAGTCGCCGCTCCAGGGTGCGGATGCGTCTGCGTTCCAGAGGCCGAAGAGCCCAGGCATGACCTTGCCTCGGGAGGTCGCCGCCAGTTGATAGACGTTGTTGTACCATAGTCCCTCCATCGCGGCATTCTCCATCGTGAGGCCGCTGCGGTTCCAGAATGCGCTCCACCAGGCGCGGTTGCGTTCTTGGATGGCGGTAAAGCCCTCTGTTTTAGCTGCATTCAGGCGTTTCTTCGCCAATGCCAGCAGGTCGCCCTTGGAGCCGTCGATATCGACTATCAGCGTATGGAAGATGCTGTACTCAAAGCGGATGCCCGTGTTCTTTTTGATGCCGTCCCCTGTCAGGCTCGACTTCAATGCCTCCAGCGGGTCGGACTGGTAGTTCTTGTCGATGTCAATGGCAACGTGCCCCTTTTCCAGTCCCTGAACGGTTTTATAGGGGCGTCCGTCAATGCAGACAGCCGTCAAGGCTCGCAGCTCTTCTTTGAAGCCGAACTCAATGAAGAGTATGCCGTCTTCAGTGATGCCGCTGCGAAGAATCTCCGACTCGGGGTCGGGCATGCGGTACAACTCCATGCGCTGAACGTAGTTGAACTTGCACAGCTCATGGACAAACGTGTCCTGAACATGGATGGCTGTCACGTCGGATTCAGGGTCGATGAGTGCCGTCCATTCCTCTGCTTTCGCGGCAATTTCATAACTGCCATTCACCTCGCCATGGGCAAGGTCGAGGGACATGCGGCGGTCAAACAGGGTGTGCGTCTGGCTCAAGGCCATCCAGGTGTCGATTCCCACGGAAAGACGCCCCCCTGGCTTGAAATTGGGGCGTTCCGTGTCGAAGAACTCCTTGTCCAGTTCTTTGCGAAGAGCCGTTGGCCCTTCCTTTTCCAACAGTTCCAATACCTTATTGAGCGGCAGTCTGTCGGGGCCGACAAGATGGCGTTTCCACAGGTCCAGGCGTGTGAAGGCAAACTCGAAGGAGGTGTCCCCTGGAGCGTAGAGAAGTCCGCCAAACTGTCCGTTCCCCAATGGAAGACCATTCTGCCACACGGAGGGGCTGTTTGCGAAGGAAAGCGTGTGCATCGCCGCACGCGAAACACCTGAAAACTCTTTTTTCTTTGTCGCCATTAGTCAAGCTCCAGTTGGTTCTATTGCTAATGTACCTTTTTTGTAGTGGATTGCTCACGTTCGACGGCGAGGGCGCCGTCGTTACCCCTGCTTCAAAACATATAACGCGATGCCAGCGGCCACGGAGGCGTTCAGGGAGTTGACGTGCCCGCTCTGTGGGATGGCGGCCACGTGGGTCGAGCAGTTGAGGATGAACTGGCTGACACCAGCATTCTCACCGCCAGCCACGAGAAGCAGCTTGTCTGGCTTCGCGTCCCGTATCTCTTCAAGCGTTGTCTTGCCCGCACCGTCCAGGGAGACGACGGTATATCCTTCGTCCAAAGCGATTTTCACATATTGGTTGGGGGAGCAGTTGCACGCGATGTTGAGGTGTTCGCAGGCGCCTGCCGAGGATTTGGCGACGGAGGGTATCACAAGCGGTGCCCCTCTGCGTGGCAGCAGGATGTTCTTCCAGCCGAAGACCTCTGCGCTGCGCATGATGGCTCCTACATTGTGAGGGTCCTCGATGGAATCCAGAAGCAGAAGCCTCGATTGTCCAAGCAGTTCCGCGTATGGCGTGTAGGGGAACGGTCCTGATTCAAGGACTGCCCCCTGGTGCTCGCGCGTGCCACAGAGGTCGAAGAGGTGCCCCTTGTCCGTCCATTCAATCCGTATGTTGCGGGCAGCCAGGACGGAGGCCAGTTTCTTCTGGCGCGGATTGGAGGTGCCCTCCTTGTTGAGCCAGACACATTCGATTTTGCGCCGCCCAGCGCAGACCGCCTCGAAGACGGGGTTGATGCCGTATATTCGTTCAGAACTATCTTGCATAAGTAACTCTCCGATAAAACACAGTGTGTTTCATTATTGTATGAACCAGCCCGTGGGGGCTGGCTACCTCCACTCCTTCAAAGCAGAAGCGCAGCCGTCTCGGCCAGCTGCGAGCGCTCTCCTTTTACCATGGTGACATGGGCTGCCAGCGGGCTGTCCAGAAAACGGCTGACCAGCCGCGTGAGCCCGTTGGAGCGTGAATCCACGTATGGGTTGTCAATCTGCGCGGGGTCGCCCGTCAGCACAACCTTGCTGCCGTTGCCGATGCGGGTGATGGCCGTTTTCACCTCCAGCGGTGTGAGATTCTGAGCCTCATCGATGATGACGAACTGGTTGGGGATGCTGCGTCCGCGGATGTAGGTCAGTGGTTCCACGCTGATTTCAGGGCAGTTCATAATGTCGTTGGGCAGAGTCCGCGAAGGGCATTTGCGGTCGATGGAGCGTATCAGCTCCAGGGCATCATAGACGGGCTGCATCCACGGGCGCATCTTGTCGTTGATGTCGCCTGGCAAGTACCCCAAATCGCGGCTGACTGGCATCGTCGGGCGGAACACCAGCAGCTTTTCGTAGCGACGGTCCGCGAAAATCTGCTGCAAGGCCGCCGCGATGGCCAGCAGCGTCTTGCCTGTGCCCGCGCGACCCGCCAGCGTCACGAGCGTGATAGTCGGGTCGAGAAGCGCGTCCAGCGCAAAGGTCTGCTCCAGGTTCAGGCTGTGGACGCCGCAGGCACGCTTCGCGCAATCCATCAGTGGACGCAGCTCGCCTGTCTGCGCAAAATACCTCGCGCAGCAGCCGTTCTTCACGTTCTCCGCCTCGTGGGCGAAGACGTATTCATTGTCGTGGAACGTGTTGCGTTTTGGCGACACGGGGCGTCCCGACTTCAGCATGGCGAGTAGCTCAGGGGGCACGACCATGCGTTTCCACCCGCGCACGACATCGGTGTCGAGCGGCGTTTCCTGGCCGTAGTCAACTGCTTCCAGCCCAAGGGCATCTGCCTTCACGCGCAGGTTAACGCTTTTGGTTACGATTATCGCTGGCTGGCCATTGCCTCGCATCTCGCGTGCCATCTCAAGAAGGGCCTGGTTGGAGCGGCGTTCGGCAAAGCTTCCCGAACCTACCTGCACTACGCTGCCGTTCTCCAGCTTTACGCCATCGCGCAGACTGCCCTTTGAACGCAACTTGTCAAAGACGGCGGCGGCGTTGCGGGCGTTTCGCGAGGTCTCGTCAGTGCCATGCTTGAAGCGGTCCAGGTCCTCGATGACCTCGAAGGGAACGATGACCGTTGCGTCGGGGAAGTGCTCCAGGGCCTGCGGGTCGAACAGCAGGACATTGGTGTCGATGAGGTACAGCGTATTTTGGGGTTGCTTTTTCTTCATTATGGTTCAAGGGCTTACATCACAGGTTGCGAGGAAGGATCTGGAGGGAGTTGAGGGGCAGACCGCCCAGATAGTTGCAGACCACAGGGCATTTGGCGCGGAAGAGGAAGAAGATGGGGCGGTCATAATCATCCATGCTCTCCAGGTTGCCTTGTCCTTTGGCGATGACCACATCCGCCGTTCGCATCTTCTCCAGAAAGAGAGAGGAGGTGGTGGCGATGTTGACGCCTGGCGTAAAATCCCCCGTGTCATAGACGGGAAACTCCGCGAGGCCTGAGGCCTCCAGCTCCCGCCGCGTGACATCGTTCAGCGCAGGGCCGCCACGGACCCCGATGGCAGTTTTTTCGCGATAACGCTCCAGCAGCATAGCGTCAAAGACGGCTTCGCCGCAGTTGTCCAGGATGTAGAAGATGGATTCCGCCTTGTCCAAAGCCTTCCGCAAGGCTTCGATTTTCGCCTTGTCCAGTGGCAAGTCAAAGACTTCCAGCATCAGCTTCCGAGCTGTATCCAGGTTCAGGTCGTCAAATATGCCATAGTCGAGGATGTTGCCGCCGATGACGAACTTCACCATTGCGGTGAACCAGTCAGGCTGGCGTGACAGCTCCTCTTGCAGTGTGCCGCGCAGGGCGCAAGCCAAAGCCGTGCTGGCATCCTTTTCCTTGCGGTACATATCGACTGTACCGCAGTGGCGGAACAGCACCTGGGACATGACGCGCACGTAGTCGGGGGGCGAATAGGGGAGCGGTGCCCCTGAATACAGTACATCCACAAACTCGTTGTAGATGTCGGAGCGACGTTTTGGCGAGGTCGTGGCACGGTCCAACAGGCTCTTCAGCTGACGAAACGCGCAGGGTATGCAATCGGGACTTATCTTCATCTAACAATTAGAAATTAGA
>JAFTAC010000138.1 GCA_017458805.1 Victivallales bacterium
GCGCGTGAAGAAGGGGGCAAGGCGGTCTTCGGCCTCTTGGGGGACGTCAAGGCCAGTGGCCTCTTTGAAGGCTTTGGCGTTATAGTCGGTGAAGGAGGGCTTGGAACCGTCACGGATTTCACTGGCGGGGAGAAGACCACCGAAGGCGGGGTGCTGGTTGATGGCTTCTGCGTTCTGTCGTGCGGCTTCGCAGATAGTTGCGAATGCTTCTGGGTGCGCCATGTCGATGTTTCCGACGACCTTCGTGCCGTCACGTTTGAAGCGTGGATATTTTTCCGCGAGTTTTTTGTTATGGCCGAAGCTACAGGATTCCATAAATGTCATGCCGTCTGCGAGCATCATGTCCATTTTAGCCTGTCGGTAGCCGTATGTTTCCTGTGAGAACGAATTGGATGACGCGTTGTAACCGCCTATGCCATAGAGGATATGCGTCATGCCCATGTCGCGGAGTTGTTCGTAGTATGCGGGGCCGAGCAGCCAGAAGAAGCGCACCTGGTCGTCTGCATTCAGTTGCGGACCGATGAGCAAATCAGCGGATTCGGTCATTTCCAGCGGGCCGTTGTCCGTTTCTGCAGTCAGCGTGTAGGTGCAGGGGTAGGCGGCAGGGAACAGATTCGTGAAGATGGGGATGGTTACTTCCGCGAGTCTGTCGTTGAAGATGGCTTCTCCCGTGAAGTCCGCGATGCCGTCCTTGCCCTTGAAAGCGAGTTTCGGGTTGCGGAGTTCGGTGACGCCTGTCTTCGTGATGGCTACCTTAAGCGATGCATTGGTTTCACCACGGCGGAAAGCCTTGCGGGACGTGATTTTCATCGAGGCGGCGGGAATGTCGAGCGAGTAGAGTTTCACGCTGTGGATTGTCCCTTGCAGCGGATGATAGGACGACATGACGCGGTCACCGATAATCGTCTTGTAATACGGCTGATGGACGAAGCCTCCGATGGGCAGCGGAGGGCATTTGGTCTCCTTTCCGTCAGCGGTGAATGTTGCATTGCCGAGGCCGTCATATTCAAAACTGAGGGTGTGTTTTTGGCCTGGTACTGCCTCGAACGCCTGTCCGTTGACGTTTTCGGATTCGGTGCCGTAGCCGATGCATGCCTGGGGTCTGAAGAATCCGCCATTGAGGCGAACAATTTCGAGGAGGATGCCGCCGTTGTATTCGGGCTTGTCCTGCTTGTGCTTGTAATTCAGGTATTTGTTGTCCCAAAGATAGTTTTCGGGTGCCCCTTCGAAGGCTGCCTTGTCAAGTGCGAACTCGATTTCAATTCGGAAGGCCTTGGGCGCAAGGGTAGCGACGATATCCAAAGTAGATGCTCCGCATGGTTTGTCGTTGGGAGTGAATCCCGGCTTCAGGCCTTCGCCCTTGACTATGGTGCAGTTGCCGCGTGGTGTGAGTTCTAGGCCTGTGACCGTGTCTTTCAGGCTTCCAGTGGTGAAATCCCATGACGCGACCAGTTGTTCATCTGCAAATGCAGCAAAAGAACACAGCAGACAGAAAAAAGTCAATATCTTTTTCATTTAACCACCTCCACGGTAACAGGTTTCCAGATGCCGCCAGCGCCTTCTGTGTCCTCGACGCGCACGACGAGGACGTTTTCCGCGCCCCATTTGACCTCTTTTGTGATGTCGAGTTTGAAAGGCGTTTTCCATCCATTGGGGCCTTCATCGTGTTGTCCAATGTAACTATCGTTAAGCCAAACCCATGCGCATTCATCAACAGCGCCGAAGCAGAGTTCGGTCGCAGCCCCTTCGATTTTCTCGGGCAGGGTGAACTTGAACCTGTACCATGCGAAGCCGTCGTAGGTTGCGAAGCCCTGTTCCTCCCAGATGTTGTTGATGGCGATGGGAGCCCATTTTGAATCGTCCAAATCCGCGCGGTACCACTGGTTGTTGTCGAGATGGCCCGTATTGGAGGAGTCGGGCATGAACTTCCAGCCATCAAACGGCAGTTCAATCGACTTGACGAGCGTGATTTCGTGGTCATGAACGGGGTTCATCGAGTACGCTATGTTTTCACGGAAGAATGCGAAGCCGATGGCTTGCGAGGCGTTGCGCCGCACCTCGGCAGATTTGTTCTTTGCAATCAGCTCCTGAAGGAAGGCGACCGCCTGCTTTCTTTCTGGCAGCGATCGCCCGATTTCAACGAGAACAAGACCGACTTCTTGAGATGGGTCGTTGAGCATGGCTTTCAACTGCGGAAGTGCCTTGACACCATCTCGGACATAAAGTTCATAAATTGCGCTGGCTCGAATCTTTGCGTCTTTGTCATTAAGGCCGAGCGTGATGGCCTCGTCTGTGGTCTGCTGGTTAAACAGCAGTTTCCTGAACGCCACTCGTCTTACGACCTCGTCATTTTCAGTTTTTAGGATTTGCCTGCATTGGTCAGGCGTTTTGATGTTCTGGATCTTCGCCATGCCTGGCGGAGGGGTTGATTCGGGCGTTCCCGTGGCGCATCCTGTGGCAAGGGCAGCGATGCATCCTGCGGCAAATACAGCAAGAGATCTACATGTCATGTCGTTGTTCCTTATTCGTTTGGGTTATAGTGTTAATGTACTAAAGCGTAATCTTGATAATCTGTACATCGCCGCCGATGACCGAGGTTTCGATGCGATTGTTTTGAATATCAAGCGTTTTTCCAGAGAGCACTTCATTAACTTTGGAAGCTGGGTGTTTCGAGGTGATGACGACTTTCTGTGTCTCTTTCGGGTCGGGTGCGGGGTCAGGATCTTCCCAGGTGCGGTTGACGCCGCTGCCGTAGTTGTTAAAAAGTGCCACGATGATGCCATCGCGAGTTTTATTGACCAGATACTGAACATCCCCTTCGACTGTGACAGGGAGTGTTTCAGCGGCAATTTTACGAATCACGCTTCCGAGTTCTTCGCAAATTGCTCCGTTTTTCAGCCAATAGTCCTGGTTGCTGACGATTAGCTTGCCCTTGCCGAAGGAGATTTCATCGATGTTTTGGTTGGATAGAATCGTTGGAAGTCCTTTCAGTTCTTTTAGTTGACACTTGCTGGCAATCAGCGTGCCGCCGTTTTGGATGTATTGAAGCAGTCGGTCACCGAATCCACGCTCCATCGAGACATCTGCGGTTAGCAGCAGGGCGGGATATGCGTTCATCGCCTCCTGCGATGCGTCGTTGGTGATGACATCGAAGATGTCGCCGAAGGGCGAGGTGCGGTGGCATTTGTTTTCATGGGTTCGTGGCGAGGAGGGGAAAAGGTAGTTCTCCAATGCGCTGAACATGGGGTCGCCTGGTAGCGGAAAACGACCGTTCCAGGGCAACGGTCCTGCATAATTGGGACCATAGCCATGGTAACGGTCCCACACCAGCGCAATCGGCGTGAAGACCACGCCACGGTCGATTCTAGAGGCACAACGATCATAGAAATCAGCCAGCAGCTCGCCAGTCTTGCTCAGATAATACTTTTTATCTCGTAGATTGACGACTAGCGGGTCTTCCTGCGCAATTGTTCTGTGGTCGTATAGCGCATACATGAACAAAGCACTAGATTCATCTTCATAAAACCCTGCGCCACCGAAAAATGCGAAGATGAATCGCCGACGGTATTCGCTGTCGGGAATGCCGCATTCTGGCCCCCTAGTGACGAAAATATGCCACGGTTTGGGCTTGTAGCCCGTGAGCCTCGGAGGTGTGTGGGTGACCCTCCGCTCATCTGGCGTCAGATAGTTGTAGTCACGATGGGAATAGATGCGGCTGTTGTCGATTTCCTGCTGCCCTGGATAGCGGAGTGAACGATTATGGGTGGCATTGTAGCAGTAGAAGAAGGTACCGTATTGCCTTGCGGCACCTCTGGATACAGCAAATTGCATAGGCATATTGGTGATGCCGCAGCCGCATTCATGTCCAGCGCACTTCGACCCGAACTCAAGTAGCATGTGGTCAAAATACGTTGCGGTGCCCGTATAGCGCGGGAGTCCCCAGTCGTAGAAGACGCTGAAGTCGCGGAACCTGCTCATGTCACGGCTGTTATAGGTTCCGCGTAGCAGTTCGTATGCTTCCTGGCGGCTTTTCGGTTCGGGCAGACTATAGCGCTGCTGGCTGGCGTTGAATGACTGGATGCACTCAGCCGCCTCGGTGCCGAGAAGACGGTTTCCTGCGAGTTTTCTAAATGCCTCCCAGGAAGCATTTGACACCTGGAAATCTTTCTCTGTCTCTGTGTAGTAGCAGGTTGTGAATATCATCAATGGATTGGAGGTTTTGAACAGCGCACTCCCTCCAGACGACTGTGGAGCGTTCAGGATGCGTCCGATGAAATCAATCTTCTGGCTGGCATAGCGGCGGATGGACCAGACCGCGTTTTGATGCAGCGGGAGTGCCATCAGGGCAGGGTTGTCAATGACGTAGTTCCGTGGGATGATTTGAATCCAGTAGTCCCGACCAGCGATTTTGGGCGGCTGCCAGCGGGCAGGAATATTCATCTCCTCCGCAGTCAATTGAATGGCACTGATGCATAAGCACCATAATAGTATTTTTTTTATCATACAGTCCTCATTTCACTTGCATATCCTTGATTTGGATTTCACCGCTGTCAATCGCGGTATCTGGAGTGTCATTGAGTCCGATTGTAACTCCCTGCAAAGGGAAATCTGGATGCTGATTACCGTCACCACCCCAGATGGATGCATACTTTTCGCCTGGATTGATCTGCGGATAGTTGAGTTTTATCTTGAGTGTCTTCCAGCCTGTGAAGTCGATTGCTGGTCCATGAAAATAGAAACTTTCGCCCGACTGGTCGCGCACGACAACAAACAATGTATGCCCCTTGCCGTCACCATTTACCTGTAGCACCATTTCTTCAGCAGTTTTCAATGGACA
>JAFTAC010000139.1 GCA_017458805.1 Victivallales bacterium
AGGAGCGGACTACTTTATGAAGCTCTGGATGAACGGGGAAGTACTTCTCGACACGCTGAAAACAGGCGATGAATCTAATAGCCCCCATTTTACCAAGCACCAGGTTACCGCCGACCTGAAACAGGGCAAGAACCTCATCGTCATCAACTTCCAGGCGGGTGGCAGCAAACACCCCGCCATTTCCCTGGGGGGACCCGAAGACCTCCGCAACCTCACCAACATCCTCCGCATCAAGGACTCCTATGTCAGCGACGACTACGAAACTGCTGGAGCGCGTCCTGGCAACCCTACCCTCGTGAAGGGCATCCTCACCGCTGGCATGGACAAGCTGGGCGGCCAGGGGCAGTACGTCAACGGCAGCGTCATCGCCTATCCTGACAAGTCTTTCAACCTGCCAGCTCGCAGTGGGGACACCATCTTCGCCGCAGGCTTCAGGCTCCATGGCTTCCAGGGACTTGGCAAGGTCACGATCGCCTTTGGCGAGGTCATCGAGCTGGATATTTCACGCAAGGGCGACGACAGCACACTGCTCTTCGCCGTACACAAGGACGGAAAGGAACTCAACAGCTGCAACGTCCCGCTGGATGCACTTCCCTGCGAATGCCTTTTCGCCGTCACGGAAAACACCTTTTTTGTCACATCCAATAGCATCAATGACAGCAAGTTGCGCTCCATTACGGGCAAGGCGGACCTGACCGCCCTCCACGACTTCCAAGTGACCACAACCGTCGCCACGGAGAGCATCACCATCGACAACTACTTCATCGGCACCGCCGTGCATGAGGCCAAAAGCAACAGCGTCCCAGTAAAGCTGGATCTCGCCCCCGAGTTCGACCCCGTCAAGGCTGGGTGGAAGCTGGTCTGGAGCGATGAGTTCAACGGCACCGAAGTCGATTGGACCAACACGTGGATGAACAGCCCCTGGGCTCCCACCTTGCCACGTCTCATCGAAAACCGCAAATATGCCTCTCTAAAGGACGGCATGCTACACATCCGCTGCGAGTGGAAGAAGAACGAGAAGGGCGAAATCAAGGGCAACACCATCGGCCTCTACTCGCGCAAGCACTTCGGCTATGGCTATTATGAGGCGCGTCTCCGCTTCACGAAGCACAAGGGCTGGTGGGCGGCCTTTTGGATGAACAACGAAGGGCGCAACAACCAGCTGGGCGGCGGCTATGAAATCGACATTTTCGAGGATTATTCCACCCGTGGCGGCAAGCCAGTCATCGCCAACAACCTGCACATCACGCGCGGTCCAAACCACAACAGCTACGGCTACCACTTCACTTTGCCTGGTTCCATCGATGACTTCTACGTGATAGGCTTGAAGTGGACACCGTTGGAGGTTTCCACCTACTTGAACGGAAAGCTTATCAAGACCAGCGCCATGCACAGCCCATACATGTCCGACACCTACGATGCCATCAACCACGCCTTCTGCACCACAGCGCAGTACATCTGCATCAGCGGACAGTGTGGCAGCTCGGGGGGAAAATCGAACGAGGAGGGCTTCGAAGAGTATCTCGTCGATTATGTCCGTGCCTACGAATACCCCGCTGAAAAGGATTTGAAGGTGAACTGGACCACCCTGCCGCCAAAATCCTGCGTCAAGACGGGCGAGCTCTTCCAGTTGGGAGCTGATGGCGATGGCGAGACCGCCTACCTCTTCGACAATGGCTTCCTTGTGGATTACAAGACCTCCAAACCCTTTGTCTTCGACCTCGCCATCGACCAGAAGCACTACTATGACACCCGCTGGGATTCCGTCGGACGCCAGGGCACCAAGCCTGTGCTGGACGGCTATCCGCACATCTTCCGTATCCTCATCCAGGACAAGGAGGGGAAAGTGGGCTATACCCATGAGTTCCCCATGATCACCGACAATGTCGAAGGCACACCCGAAGAAATCTTCCCCGTGCCAGGCGATGTTCCCGCGCACAGGTTCAACCGAGGCGGGCAGAACGTCTGCGCCTACAAGCAGCAGGAGGCCCCCAGAACGCCGACTGGGCAGGATGTCCACAGCCGCAAGCAGCTCCATCTGCGCGAGTCAGGGGAGTACGTCACCTACACGATTGAGGCAAAGGAGGCAGGCAAGTACCGTTTTTCCATGCCGCGCTATGAATATCGTCGCGAACTATCCACGCGCGGCATCTATCTTATCGACGGCAAGTTTGCGGGCTTCTTCTACGGCAACCCGCAGGATGAGGCCGCCGTTGCCCCCGAACCAATCGAATTGACCAAGGGGCGCCACACTGTCATCCTTATGTCCGCTTGCGCGTATGGCCTTCAGCCCACCTGCCTGCGATTTGAGAAAGAATAGCCCGTAGCCAGTGCCTATGGCTCTGGCGTTGCGCACAGAACAGGTGAAAGTGCCGCCCTCCTGTCTTGTGCAC
>JAFTAC010000140.1 GCA_017458805.1 Victivallales bacterium
ATTGCGAACCAGTGCCCTGTGGTCAACTATGAACTGACAGAATCAGTTGCAGTAGCCTTCTGGATGGTAGTAGTGAGCCTTGGTGGCAAATGCGTTTGCGTTGACCCAGTCGGTCTTGACGGTTTCGGCATGCCCGTCCATGTGGAGCATGTTGCTGTTCGTGCTGCTGTGGCGTTTGGTTTCCCAAGCGTAGTAGGCACCCTGACTCTTGTAGCTGCACTCGGCTTTGCAGAGCCAGCGAGAGTAATTGTTGCGTCCATCCAGGATGTTGATGACGCCAGACGGCTCCTTGACGATGACTGTCGATTTGCCGTTGAGGTAAAGATTGCGTGTGTAGTTCACGCTGTAACCGAAATCCGCCTTCGTGACATTCACGCCGCCTGCCAGGACGCCGCTGGTGGTGGCGGCTGGGCAGTCATAGCACTTCGCGTCAATCAGATTGAGATCCTGGAAGATGGTGAACCACTCCTTGTGCGCCAGATTCTCTGGTGCCACATAGCCAGCGCAGGGGGGATTCATGGAGTTGTAGTCATCCGTGTACATGGCCCAGACCAGGCCAATCTGCTTCAGGTTGCTCACGCAGGAGATGGAGCGCGCCTTCTCGCGGGCCTTGCTCAGCGCAGGCAGCAGCATCGCTGCCAGAATTGCGATGATGGCAATCACGACCAACAGTTCAATCAGGGTAAATTGTTTCTTTTTCATGCTCTTTCTCCATTTTGATTTAATAAAGGGGTTTTCTACGTATATTATATCAATGAAAAGAGGAAAAAACAAGCTAATTGATGAAAAAACATTAAGAAGTAATCTCAATATATTTGACAAGGCATTGCTTTCGGAAAAAGGCGACGGCATACCCATGGAAGGTGGTGTAGTGTTGCCGTGGCTTGTCATAGTGGCGGGAACGGAACTGTTTTTCTGCTTCGGCTAACACACTTGGAAGCTTTGCCTCATCTGATGTATGCTTGACCTCCAGGACGGCGATGGCAGAGTAGTCGAGTGCCCCAACTTGGATGTCGGGATAGCCATCACCCAATTCGAGGTTGGAGACTGTGCGGTAGTTGCCGCGTGCCGACGCAAGAATACCTGTGAGGAAGCCGTGGTAGTAGTCCTCCTGGAAGTCTCGGCAGGAGATGGTTTCTTCCAGGTGGATGCAAAGCCAACGTTGGGCGTTGGCCGCATCGCCCTTGAGCAGGGCTTCCATAAGTAGGGTGACCTGGGGACGGAAATCCACGCGCAACCAGCTGAGGATAATCCTTTCAATAAGGTTTCTTACCTCGTTGTTGGGCAGCACCATGGGGGTGGATGTGGCATCTGGTGGTACGGGGGCGGCAGGCTTCAGATAGCCTGTGAAAAGCATCGTGGACCAGAGCGTGGCAGGGTCGTTGTCCATGTCCCTGAACACCGTGTTCTCGGTGATGGGCAGGGTGACACTTTGGCCGTCAATGAGGGACTGGAGGAGGCTTCGGGTGCTGTCTTCCGGTTGAAACATCAGAAGTCTGCGTATGATGTCGTTGCCAGAGGAGTTGGCCCAGAAGCAGAGGGGTTGCGGAACACCAGCTTCAAGAGTTGCAGCTACAAAGCTTACGACACTGAATGGGTTGTAAACCTCTGTGTTGCCGAAAAGGTAACCGTCATACCACTGTTTGACGATGTCGTGGCACTCTGGAAGCTCTGCCGCGAGAAGAAGCCGATCCACTTCTTGCTGGGTGAAGCCGAAGCATTCTTCTCTCTGTCTTTTTGAAAGGATGGTGTTCACAAAAAGATTGTTGAAGCCCGTGAAGATGCTTTCTTTGGCAATCTTGAGGCAGCCTGTGATGATGCCCCAGCGCAGGTGCGGGTTGTCCTTGAATGTGCTGGTCAGCAAGGGGCGTATGAAGTCCATCATCTGATCGTAGTAACCATGGAGGAAGGCGTTTTGGATGGGCACGTCGTATTCGTCCAGAAGGATGATGCACTTCTGCTTGTAGTGCTTGTGGAGGAAAGAGGTCAACAATCTCAATATGTTCGTGCAGTTCAAAATCGAACAGTCTGAATAGATAAAGTCGAAGAGTTCTTTTTGCTGGGGAAACTCGATGGCGTTCGCCGAGGCGACTATTGGGGCAAAAGGAGATAATGCCTCTTTGATGTTTCTGGCTATCTCCTGGCAATTCTGGTCGAACTCTCCGCGTACCGCGCTGGCAAAGGAGAGCTTGATGACTGGGTACTTTCCCTGGTGCTTCTTGCAAAACTCTTTGTTCCGTGAAATGGCCAGTCCGTCGAAGAGATGCTTGTACTCATCAGCGGTCTGAATGTCAAAGAAAGCCTGCAACATACTCTGGTTGAGGCTCTTGCCAAAGCGGCGCGGACGGGCGTAGAGAGCGACTTCCCGATTTTGCTCCACTATCTCCTGCACGAGTAGCGTCTTATCGACATAGTAGCTTCCATCTTCAATGAAACTTGGGAAGTTGCTGGACGATGTCTGTATTTTTATCGGTGTACTCATAATCATTTCCTCGCTGCCGATAGGGATAAATGCCCTTCCTTGCACTAATATATGATGAAAATGAGTTTTTGCAAATACATCTTTAGAACTCGTCCAGCGTGCTGAATGAGGAGGCGGGGAGAGATGCGCTGTTGTAGATGGTTGATGGCGGGTTGTCGGCCCAAGCGTATTTTACGCCGACTGGCTCGGCGCTTTTGCCTGACGAGACAACGATGGTGTTGCCTTCGACGACTACGGAATCGGCGGGGACGGCGTTGCCGTCTGCTTCGATGAGGATAAAGCCTCTGCTTGCGTCGGCATCGTGGATGGAATCTTGTTTGATGCAGAGCCCGTCCTCATGGTCGAAGAAGAGCCTGATGCGGTTCAGTTCACGGCGGAAGCCACGGTAGAGCGGCCCAGAGGGGAGGCCAGGAAGACCATAGACATTGGATAGCGCATTATCAGACAGGCGTTTACCGACGCTCTTCTTGTCCTGGGGGTGGATGTCAACACTCTCGCCGATGTCGATGGCAGAGGCCATATAGACTTCGGGCAGGGCATTGCAGACGAGGCGCTGTGCTTCGCGGAGGAGAGCCCATGGCGAGGCTTTGTCAAACTCAACAGGGTCATGGTAGTTGGCAAGCTGGACTTGAATGAAGGTGAAGTTGCCTTGCCTGAAGTGGAACCTCCAGTCGGTTATCATCGTCTTGAGCTTGGCGAGATACTGCCTGCTGTCCTCCAGCGTTGGGGCATTGCTTTCGCCCTGGTACCATATTGCGCCTTGGATGGCGTATGGCAGCAGGGGGTAAAGCATGGCGTCGAAGAGGATGCCTGGGGTGTTCGGGTTGTCACGCCCGAAGCTTATGGGCTGGAGGTTGTTCATCGACAGGTTGCCCCAGTCGAACTCTGCTAGCGCAACCCACTCGCCTGCGATTGGGATGGTTTCGTCTGTGCCCTTCAAGGCAAGCACGTAGGCGTTGTCGCCGCCCCAGAAGGCCCCCTCCCACAGGAATGAGAAGGCACGGATGGCGATGGTGTTCTCGCCAGCGTGGACCAGTTCCGCAGGTATCGTGTATTCACGCGGGACGCAGAACCAGTTGACTTCAAGTCCCGTGCCTGTGCGACCGATTTCAACGCCGTTAAAATAGGCAGTGTCATGCTTGTCAATGCCTCCTGTGCGCAGAACCAGCTCCTTTCCGTCCCATGCTTGCGGGATGCTCACCTTGCGCCGCACCCAGATTGCGCCGTTTCCTGCAATGCCCTGTTGCTTCCAGCTGCCAGGTATCTGCATTCGTTTCCAATCTGCGTCGTTGAACTCGGGTGCAGCCCAGCCTTTGCCAAAGCCTTCGTTGCCAGGGTCGGGCTTGGAGAGGCGTGCGGTCGTGGATTCCTTGCTGTTGGCTTCCCAGGCTTCCTCGTCGCGCATGCGAGTTTCAAGCTGGTTGACCAGAAGGGCAGTGTCGGGATTTGTCATCAGTGCTTCAGGGCTGGTCCACGCCTCTGCAATGGTACCGCCCCATGCGGTGACAATCAAACCGACGGGGATTCCGAGGCGTTCGTGGATGTACTTGCCAAACCAAGCTGCAACGGCGGAGCACTGCGAAGCCTCCTTGTCGGCCATGGAGTGCCATTGGCCGACTGCTTCGGTTTCGCGGCAGCCAGAGGCGCACTGCGCGACCTTGAAGAAGCGCAGATCTGTCGCCTTGGAAGTGGAGGCGATGAACTCCTGGAGCTACTTGTAGGAGGTCTTGTCTTCGCGCTTGACAGAGACGTCCAGCGCCCAGTCCGACTCCAGCATATAGGACATGTTGGACTGGCCAGATGCAAGCCAAACTTCGCCAACTAGGATGTCGCTGACTGTGACAGTCTCATTGGATTCCGTGTCTGTGACGGTGAGCGTGTATGGACCGCCTGCTTCAAAGGACGGGAGGAAGAGTGTGAAATCGCCGCTGGCGCTGCTGCACGCCCAGGAAACGGTACCACCGAACTCCGCCTTCAGCAGGTGGGAGGGTATTGCCTTGCCCCAGACGGGGATGTTTTTGTGCCGCTGGAAAACGGCGCCATTCTGGAAAAGGGAGTTGAGCTTCATGGGATAGGAGTGGTAGCCAGGCCGTCATCGGCCTGGTTGAACAATGTTCGAAAAGAGGTGGAAGGGGGGAAAGCGATGGAAAGAAAGTACCAGGTGGAGCCGGGGGAGCGTCGCGATTGTGCGGCACGGAGGCCGCGCATCTCCACGCTAGCAGAGCTGGCGCATCTCCACGCTAGCGGAGCTGGCGCATCTCCATGCAAATTGTTTCGAGTGGGTTGTCGTGTGGAGTGAACGGGATGAAGGTTGCGCCAGGGTGCTGGTGCTTGAACCAGGTGAACTGGCGGCGGGCGTAGTGGATGGTGCGGCTCACTAGGAGCGTTTCCAGGTCGGCGAGGGTGTCGGGACCGTTGCCAGAGAGGAAATCAGCTATGTCGCGGTAGCCGAGGGCTTGCCTGGCAGTCGGGGTTTCCATTAGGCCGTTACCGATGGCGCATTGCGCCTCCTGCACCCAGCCTTGGGATATCATGGCGGCGGTGCGCTGGCGGATGCGAGCTTTCAGAAGTTCCAAATCAGGCAGGATGATAAACTGCTTGAAATCTTGTTTTGGAGTGTTTGAGGAGCTGTTCAGCTCCCATGGGGTGCGCCCCGTCAGACGTGCAACCTCGACCGCTCGCAGCAGGCGCCTGGGGTTCAGAAGGATGTCCTTTGGGATGTTCTCACGACCGTTGGCGATGGAGGAAAGCTCCGCCTCCAGTTGTTCGCGTCCGCCAGGGATTTCAAGCTGCGCTTTGATTTGCTCGAAAAGCGCGGCGTCGGCTGGCAATAAGGTGTGACCATAGACAAGGGCTTTGGCATATAGACCCGTTCCACCAACGATGATCGCCCGTTTGTTGCGACTGTGTATTTCTTCGCATACGGAGGTTGCAAGAGCCAGAAATCGGCTGACATCGTATGGCTCGTGGATGTCGAAGATGCCGATGAGGTGGTGCGGAACCATGGCCAGTTCCTCTGTTGAGGGTTGAGCTGTCCCAATCTCCAGCCCCTTATAGACCTGCATGGAATCGCAGCTGACAATCTCTGCGTCCAGCTCCTGGGCAATGCGGATGGCGGCACTGCTTTTGCCGCTGCATGTAGGCCCAAGCAGAACGATGTCTTGCGGCATGTTCATTTCTTTGCCACGCCAGAGGTGGAATCACACTTCTTGCCAGTATCGCTTTTCTTGCTGGGAAATAGCTGGATGTAGAGCAGAATGGCGATGGAGACGCAGATGGCGCTGTCTGCAACGTTGAAGGCGGGCCAGTGATAGCCAGCTATATGGAAGTCGAGGAAGTCGATGACAGCGGCGCGGAAGATGCGGTCCACCATGTTTCCCGCGATGCCACCCTCCAGCAGGGCCAGGGCAAAGGCGGCCAGCTTGTTGCCTTCATTCTGTTTCTTGAAGATGAAGAGGATGAAGACAAAGGCTGCCGTGGAAATCAACGCCAGAAGCCAGGTGTGTTGGTGGAAAATCCCCCATGCCGCCCCCTTGTTCTGCACATATACCAGGTCGAAGAAACCTGGGATGACGGGCTGGTCCCAGCCAAGTTCGCAGAACTTGTCGATGATTATCTTGGTGATTTGATCCAGCGCGAAGGTCGCAATGATGACTATGAGCGGCCAGCCCCATGGGCTGATGCCAGGTTTTGTAGGTGTGTTTGGAGTATCTGCCATAACTATCTCCCCTGTTTTTCGTAGAAGGCCACCAGGCAGGAGCGTGCCTTGGGGAGCTTGATGATGCGTTTGGCTAGCTCTGAACCTTTCAGCTCCAAGGACTTGCCATTCATGGGCGTCAACTTGTAGGTCGCACGAGGAGAAATGCCATGCAGGGCGATTTCAAGCTCTTTTGACGCTTCGCCTTGTGGGCGGAAAACGGCGAAAAAGCCACTGCCTTTTGCTGCATCGTGCAGCTGGTAGGCAAGGAAGCGGTTGAAATCCTCCGGCGGCTCTGTAAGGGCATAGAAATCACCGTAGAAGAGGGATAGCATCTTCTGGACGGTCTCTGCAATGCGCTGTTCCCATGCGGAATCCAGCTCTTCGGGCGTATAGCCGCAGCAATACGAGAGGCCAGGCGAGACCGCTGCAAGGACCTTGTAGTCGTCGCCGTCTTCAACCGCGACGCTGCCGCCGAACATGGGCACCCAGTGGGAGAGCCAGCAGAGTTGCGAAAGCTGCTGTTCGCTGGTGTCGAACCAGGGGCGTCCGATGATGTCGCTGCGAAACATGCAGATGCTGCGGGTGGAGGTTTCGAAGTCGATGCGACGCCCGCCCGATGCGCAGTTGTCTATCATCATGTCAGGGAAACGCTTGAGAAGGGCATCCCAGAACTCGTAGAAGCCGCCGATGAACTTGGCTTCCGTGATGCCCTGCCTCTCCTCCGTGTCGGCTGCGCGGCAGAAGGGGAGGATGTTGAAATTGAAGTCTTCGCGATAGTAATCCACGCCTTCCTGTTCGACGAGCCGTGCCACGGTGTCGATTGCGTATTGGCGTGCGGCGGGATTGCCCAAATCCAGCATGAGGTTGTCGGGAGAGGCTGGGTTCTTCAGCACCCAGTCGGGGTGTGCCTTGGCGATGGGGGAATTGGCGGCAATCCGCTCCATTTCCACCCAGAGCATGAACTTCATGCCCTGTTCATGCGCCTTGTCGGAGATTGGCTTGAGGCCGCCGGGGTGGGGAATCTGGTTGACACGCCAATCGCCAACGGTTCTGTACCAGTCGCTTCCAGCAACGTATTCGGAGGTGGCGACGGGCCTGTCGGGACCGTACCACCCTGCGTCCATCCAGAGCACATTATAGGTGGTTTTGCGCTTTTGCATCGTTTCCAGGTAGGAGAGCACGGTGCTGTTGGGCTGACCGCCCCAGACACATGCAGCGAAGGGGGGCTGCTTGAGACTGCCATCGGCATTATGGGGCGAGTGGAAATCCAGCATGAAACGACGGTGGAGATTCTGCCCATCCTCAACGCTCATGCCGTCGCGCAGAAGGACAAAGATGGAGGGCTGGCGAATGGATTCGCCAGGATGCAGGCGAAAATGCGTGCGCATCATGCCAGCGTTGACCTTCATGCAGGTGTCGGTTAGGTCGAAAACCGCGCTCCAGGCCCCCGACCAGCCGATGCCCACGTTGACGCCGAAGAAATCATCCAAATCAATGGCGAAGAAGGGAAGCCAGGCGGTGGAGGAGCGCCCCTCGTCCGTCTCCATCGTGAGATGGTTGGCGGGGTAGCGGTTGGTCATCACCGCGTTCTGCGGGGCGAAGTCGTCAAGGCGTGTTTTGGCGCCCCAGTTTCGGCGGATGCGGATTTTGTGGGTGTGGTAGAGTTTGCGGTCGCCAAGTTCGGGAAGGGTGATGGTGAGGTCAAGGGAGCGGAATGTATCGACGATACCTGTGTCGGCATCGCCGTTGGCCTCCAGGAAGGGAAGCCACTCAATGACAGGATAGTCGTTGTAGATGGTATATAAGATCTTCAGGCGGAGAAGGTTGTCTGGCGAGAGGTAGGAGACCTCGAAACGGTCCAGCGCATCGGTGGAATCCAGCTGCCTGATTTCCTGCTGCCACTTTTCAGGGGAAAACGGCACACCCTTGTAGGTAAAGGAGGGGAGGGCGCTGGAGCCTTCGTCGCATTTGCCCAGAACCG
>JAFTAC010000141.1 GCA_017458805.1 Victivallales bacterium
GCTGAAGCGCAATCCAATGGAGCTGGCACAGCTGGTTAGTGAGCTTCTTAAGGCTGACGAGGACGTGGATGCGGTCGAAACCGTCAAGGCGTTCGTGAACGTGACGCTGAAGCCCGCCGCACTAATGCGGGACACCGTGATGAATCAGGAGGCACTGCTGTCGCAAGTTGCTCTTCCCGAGGCAGAACGCCGCCGCATTCTCATTGAGTTCTCTGCCCCCAACACCAACAAGCCGCAGCACCTGGGGCACGTCCGCAACAACTCCGTCGGCATGGCGACGGCTACCATTTTGGAACGCGCGGGCCACAAGGTTTTCCGCGTGAACCTGGTCAACGACAGAGGTGTCCACATCTGCAAGTCCATGATCGCCTACCAGCGGTTCGGCAACGGCGTCACCCCTGAATCAGCAGGCAAGAAGGGCGACCACCTCGTCGGCGACTTCTATGTCGCCTTCGACAAGGAGTACAGGCGCCAACTGGCGGAGCTTCGCGGGGCGAAACCCGAACTTAAGGAGAAGACCGATGACGAACTCTTTCTGGAGACCGAAATCGGACGTGCCGCGCAGGACATGCTGAAGGCATGGGAGGATGGCGACGAAAACGTGCGCGCCCTTTGGAAAACCATGAACGGCTGGGTCTTCGACGGCTTCGCGGAAACCTATAAGCGCATGGGCATCCGCTTTGAGAAGACCTATCTGGAGAGCCAGACCTACATGCTGGGCAAGGACATCATCCAGGCTGGCTTCGAGAAGGGCGTCTTCAAGAAGCGCGACGACGGTGCCATGATCATCGAGTTTGCCGACAAGTCCCTCGGCACGAAGGTCGTTCTGCGCAGCGACGGCACCAGCGTCTATGTCACCCAGGACATCGGCACGACCCTGCTCAAGCAGAAGGACTTCGAACCCGACCAGCAGATTTGGGTGGTCGGCGACGAACAGATACGCCATTTCAAGGTGCTCTTTGCCATCCTCAAGGCACTGGGCTACTCCTGGGCGGACAAGCTGACACACATGGCATACGGCATGGTGAACCTCCCCAGCGGCAAGATGAAGAGCCGCGAGGGAACCGTCGTCGATGCCGACGACCTCTTTGACGAGATGGCCGAGCTGGCTCGGGCCGCCACGCTTGAAAAGGCTGGTGGAGTCGCTCCCGACAACCTGGATGAGCGCGCGGATGTCATCAGCATGGCTGCCCTCAAGTTCATGCTGCTGAAGGTCAACCCGAAGACCACCATCATGTTCGACCCGCAGGCCTCCATCAAGTTCGAGGGCGACACGGGGCCATACGTGCTCTACGCCTACGCCCGCATCAGCTCCATGCTGCGCAAGGCTGCGGAGAGTTCGCCCTTCACGGAGGAGGGCGTCGATTGGTCTCTGCTGGCAGACAAGACCGAGAAGGCTCTTGCGCTGCGCTGCTCCCTATTCCCCGAGGCCGTGCAGAAGGCCGCCCGCGAGCTGGACTCCTCCACGCTGGCTGGCTACCTGCTGGATTTGGCCAAGGACTTCAACAGTTTCTACCGCAACTGCCCCGCCCTGAACGCCCCCACGCCAGAGCTTCGGCAGGCGCGCCTGGCCCTCTCCGCACGTGTGCGCGCCATCCTGAAAGACGGTCTCAACACCCTAACCATCAACACGCTCGAAAGCATGTAACTTACCCAGCGCCCTCTAAAGGAGGGCGCTGTCAGGACGACGGACAGGGGCGCCTGGGGCGACTTGCCTCCTGGTGCGCTGTCAGGACGACGGACAGGCACATCTGGGGGCAAATGCCCCCAGATGTGCCAAGCTCCCAGATCTATTCCACCGCCAATCGTCC
>JAFTAC010000142.1 GCA_017458805.1 Victivallales bacterium
GCCTGTTCGAGATGAAGCCCATGGATGTCGTCCAGGAAGTGCTGAACTCTGGACTTTGCGGTCGTGGCGGCGCAGGCTTCCCCACTGGTCTCAAGTGGAGGATTGCGGCGGGCGTCCAGGCCGATGAGAAGTACATCGTCTGCAACGCCGACGAAGGCGACCCTGGCGCGTTCATGGACCGCTCCATCATGGAAGGCGACCCGAACAGCATCATCGAGGCCATGGCCATCGGTGCTTACGCCATCGGCGCACAGCGTGGTCTGGTCTATATCCGTGCTGAGTACCCGCTGGCGGTCTCCCGTCTGCAGATTGCCATTGACGAGGCGCGCGCATGCGGCCTCCTGGGCAACAACATCATGGGCACCAACTTCTCCTTCGACATCGACATCAAGCTCGGCGCAGGAGCCTTCGTCTGCGGCGAGGAGACGGCCCTGATCCACTCGATGGAAGGTATGCGCGGCGAGCCCACCACGAAGCCCCCGTTCCCGGCCAACGTCGGCGGCGGCTACTGGGGATGCTCCACCAACGTCAACAACGTCGAGACATACGCCTCCATCCCGATCATCCTCCGCAAGGGCGCGACTTGGTACTCAAAGATCGGCAACTGGAACTGCGAGCGCGACGAGAACGGCCACTTCGTCAAGACCATCAGCGGCAACGCCGGAACAAAGGTCTTCGCATTGGCCGGACAGGTCAACAACGTCGGTCTGGTCGAAGTCCCGATGGGCACGACCCTTCGCGAGATCATCTATGAGATCGGCGGCGGAATCGCTGGCGGACGCGAGTTCAAGGCTGTCCAGACAGGCGGACCTTCGGGCGGATGCATCACAAAAGAGAACCTCGACACGCCAATCGACTACGGCTCACTGATGAAGATCGGCTCCATGATGGGCTCCGGCGGTATGATTGTCCTTTCAGACAAGGACTGCATGCCAGCTATGGCGAAGTTCTATCTCGGATTCACCAAGGACGAGTCCTGCGGCAAATGCACGCCGTGCCGTATCGGCACACGCCGCATGCTTGAGATGCTCGAGAAGATCTGCGACGGCGAAGCCGACGAGCAGACTCTGGTCGAGCTCGAGAAGCTGGCCAACACGATCCGCGACACCGCCCTCTGCGGCCTCGGACAGACCGCCCCGAACCCGATTCTCAGCACCCTCCGCTACTTCAAGGACGAGTACATCGCGCACGTCCGCGACAAGAAGTGCCCCGCTGGCACCTGCCAGAAACTTTACACACTGAAGATCACCGACGCCTGCATAGGCTGCACGAAGTGCAAGCGCAACTGCCCCGTCGGAGCCATCACTGGCGAACTGAAGCAAAAGCATGTCATCGACACAGCCACATGCATCAAGTGCGGTGCCTGTATCGATGGATGCCCGAAGAAAGCAATTGTCAAGGAATGAGTGAGAATAGAAATGAGTGACGTAACAATCAAAATCAACGGTAAGGAAGTTTCCGTTCCATCTGGCTCCACCATTCTTGATGCTGCCAAGAAACTTAACATCAACATCCC
>JAFTAC010000143.1 GCA_017458805.1 Victivallales bacterium
CCATGCTCGGCTCCGTGGCCGACCGCAAGAAGGAAATCTACACCTTCAGCGCATTGGGACTGGCGCCCAAGCACGTGGCAACCCTCTTTTTCGCGGAGTCCATGGTCTATGCACTCATCGGCGGTCTGGGAGGCTACCTGCTGGCGCAAGGCACACTGAAACTGCTGGGCATCGCCTCCGAATACGGCCTGGTGCGCGTGCCTGAGATGAACATGTCCTCCACCAACACCATCGTGACCATCCTGATTGTAATGGCCACAGTTCTCATCTCCTCCATCTACCCTGCTATCAAGGCCTCCAAGTCCGCCAATCCTGGCCTGATGCGAATATGGCGTCCGCCAGAACCCAAAGGGGATGTTCTGGATCTGGTCTTCCCGTTCACCGTGTCGCAGTATGACATCACAGGCGTTGTGGCGTTCCTGCAGGAGCATTTCGGCAACCACACCGATACGGGCCTGGGCCGCTTCATGACCAGCGAAGTCGCCCTTGTAAAGGACAGCGACGGACTGGGGCTCAACGCGGGGCTGGCGCTGGCACCTTTCGACCTAGGCGTCTCTCAAAAGTTCGCACTTCGCAGCACCCCCTCTGAAATACCTGGCATCGACGAGGTGCGCGTCATCCTCAAGCGCGTCTCGGGGCAGCCCAAGGACTGGCAGCGGCTCAACAAGGTCTTCCTGGATGACTTGAGACAGCAGTTCCTCATCTGGCGTTCCATCCCGCGTGAGACGATGGAGCATTACCGCCAAATCACTCTACAGACCTTCGCCGAAGACGCCAAGCCGGAACAACCCAAAAACGCCTAACCACGCCAACTGAGGATCTGCATCATGGAACATAAGTTAGATAAAGAGCTAGACGAATTCCGGAAAATCATGGAGGTCCCCTCCACCTTTGTGGAAGGATTCCAGTGGTCTGCCCTCTTTGGCGCGATTTTCGTGGCCTTGCTGATGGTGCCCGGCGCCATCTACATGGGACTGCTGGCGGGCACGGGCATTGGCTCCGCCGCGCAGTGGGTGACGGTCATCCTCTTCATCGAGGTGGCGCGCCGTGCGCATCGCTATCTGAACAAGTCCGAGATTTTCGTGCTCTTCTTCATGGCGGGCTCACTGATGGGCGCCGCCACCACAGGCGGCCTTCTCTGGCAGCAGTTCTTCGCACAGTCGGATGCAGCCGCAGCCAACGGCCTTCTGGGGCAGATCCCCCGCTGGTACGCGCCGCCCATCGAATCCACTTCATACGCAGACCGCACCTTCTTCCATATTGACTGGCTCCCCGCCATCTTCATGATGATATTCGGCTCCTTCACAGGACAGCTCTCCAATGTCATCCTGGGCTACGGCCTCTTCCGTATCGCCAGCGATATGGAGAAGCTCCCCTTCCCGATGGCCCCAGTCGGTGCACAGGGCATTATGGCAATGGCAGAGGACATCGAGGCCAAGGACACCAAGACCGCCGAAAACTCCTGGCGCTGGCGCGTCTTTGCCATCGGCGGAGCCCTGGGTCTGGGCTTCGGCGCCATCTACCTCTTCCTCCCCGTCATCTCCGCAGCCTTGACTGGCACCGCCATCCAGATCTTCCCCATCCCGTTCTCTGACTTCACTGGCATAACAGGCCTCTACCTGCCCGCCGTCGCGACTGGCATGTCCTGGGACCTCGGCAACCTCATCACAGGCATGGTCATGCCATTCTTCGGCATGGTCGGCAGTTTCATCGGGTTGGTCATCACCTTTGTCGCCAATCCAATCCTCTACAAGTACGGCATCCTCAGCAACTGGAAGTTCGGAGATGACACCATCTCCACCATCTTCAAGAACAACATCGACTTCTACTTCAGCCTCCACATCGGCATTGCCGCCGCCATCGCCATCGCGGGCATCTACCAGGTGGCACGAAGCATCATCAAAGGGTTGAGCAAGAAGGACAAGTCCTCTACCAAAGGCTCGTGGAGCGACATTCCGAAGGGCCGTGGCGACATCAACTCCTGGACCATCATCTTCTGCTATTTCCTGGTGGAAGTCTCCTACATCACCCTTTCCGTCTTCCTGCTCAAGATGCACCACACACAGTATGACTGGTCGCGCGCCCTGGGCTATTGGGACAAAGACATCCGCAACGTCTTCATCGTCCTGCTCTTCCTGGGCTTCATCTACACCCCGCTCATCAGCTACGTCACAGCGCGTCTGGAGGGCATGGTCGGACAGGTCGTGCAGGTGCCGATGATACGGGAGGCCTCCCTCATCCTCTCTGGCTACCATGGCGTGGCCGTCTGGTTCCTCCCGCTGCCAGTGGCCAACTACGGCACGATGACCGTCTTCTATCGCCAGTGCGAACTGACGGGCACCAAGTTCACCAGCATCTGGAAGACCAAAATCATCCTCTTCCCGCTCATCCTGCTCTCCACCATCTTCTTCATGAACTTCATCTGGGGGCTGGACAGGATTCCCTCCGTCGCCTATCCGTATGCGCAGAAGATGTGGGAACTCACCGCCGCCAACAACTGCATCATGTACTCCTCGACGATGGGCGAGTATTCGATGTTCGAGCAGGCCTTCAACGTGACCTACCTGCTGGCGGGCATGGGCTTCGGCATTGCCCTCATCGGCGGCATGAGCATCCTGGGCGCGCCTATCATGCTCACCTACGGCGTGGTACGCGGACTGGGGCAGAGCCTTCCGCACACCATCTTCCCGCAGTTCATCGGCGCCTTGATTGGCCATTTCTACTTCAAGAGACGCCTCAAACTAAAATGGCGCCAGTACATCCCCGTCGTGGCCGCTGGCTTCTCCTGCGGCATGGGACTTATCACCACCGTCGGCGTGGGTGTCACCTTCCTCTCCAAAGCCGTCATCAAACTGCCATTCTAACACCTGATCAGCCATGGACAAAGAAGTACTCATAAAAGTCGAACACGTCAACAAGGTGTTCAAGCTTGGCAAAAAGACCACCGTTCAGGCCCTCAAGGACATCAACCTGGAGATTTACAAGGGCGAATACCTCTCCATCATGGGCCCCTCTGGCTCTGGCAAAAGCACGCTCTTCAACATGATTGGCGCGTTGGACAAGCCATCGTCGGGCCATGTCGAGGTGGCGGGTGTCAACTTGACCCAGCTAACGGCACGGCAACTGGCGCATTTCCGCGGAAACCATATCGGCTACGTCTTCCAGGCATACAACCTCCTGCCCGCCTACGATGCTATCACCACCGTGACAATGCCTCTGCTTTTCAGCGGTGTCTCCCCCGAGAATGCCCGCAAACGCGCCATTGAGGTGCTGGAGATGGTCGGTCTGGGCCACCGCCTAACCCACAGGCCCGATGAAATGTCTGGCGGCCAGCAGCAGCGCGTCGCCATCGCGCGCGCCCTTGCCAATGAACCCGCCATCATCCTGGCGGACGAACCCACCGCCAACCTCGACCTGGTAACGGGCGAAGAGATCATCTCCCTCATCTCTGATCTTTCCAAACGCCTGGGCGTCACCGTCGTCACCGCCACCCACGACCACAAGATGCTGGCCACCTCCGACCGCATCCTCTGGATCAAGGACGGCTGCGTTGACCGCCTCGAACGCCGCGAAGACCTCAATATCAAGGTCGGCAGCGTGAAGTAGTTAGTGGTTAGTGGTTAGTGATTAATGGCTAGTGGTTAGTGATTAATGGCTAGTGGTTAGTGCGTTGCATCGCAGCGATAGAAACATAGCCGTGGGCGGAGCGAGCATCTCTGGCGTGAGCAGCCACAGAGAACCAGGACTTCCTTTGTATTTGCACCGTGCCGTATTAGCGGTACGGTGCATTAGTAAACTTGAACGATTGCAAACAGTGAGGAGAACAGAGTGGTTATTAATTGTCCCTAACCACTAACCACTAACCACTAACCACTATCGAAAATGAAAAAGAGCTCTTCCAATACCCCTTCGCTATTTGAGCGTACACGTGAGGCAGAACTGGCGAAGGATCAGCCGTTGGCCGCGCGCATGCGCCCGAGGACGCTGGATGAATACATCGGGCAAGAGCATATTTTAGCACCAGGTCGGCTGTTGCGGCGCGCCGTCCAGGCGGACCAGATTTCATCGTTGCTGTTTTACGGTCCGCCAGGCACGGGCAAGACGACGCTGGCGAGCGTCATCGCCAATACAACCAAGAGCTTTTTTGTGACGTTGAACGCCGTGATGGCGGGCATCGCCGACTTGCGCGATGTGACAACCTCCGCACAGCGCCGCCGCCTTGAGTACGGCCAGCGTACCATTTTGTTCGTGGATGAAGTCCACCGCTGGAACAAGGCACAGCAGGATGCCCTTTTGCCCTGGGTGGAAAACGGCACCATCATCCTTATTGGCGCCACTACGGAAAACCCCTATTTCACCGTCAACCGCG
>JAFTAC010000144.1 GCA_017458805.1 Victivallales bacterium
AAGTTCCGCAGCGACCTCTACCACCGCCTGTGCGTCGTGCAGCTCCGCGTCCCGCCGCTGCGGGAGCACAAGGAGGACATCCCGCTCATCGCGTACTCCTATCGCGACCGCAACAAGATGGGCGGCTGGCTCTCCCCTGTGCAGGTTGAGGCGCTCCAGACCTACGATTTCCCTGGAAACGTCCGCGAGCTGAACAACCTTCTGGAGCGCGCATACGTCCTGAACATCGACGACTACGGCGAACTCATCCGCCAGCACCGTGAATTGAACGCAGCGCTGGTTCCGCAGGACATGGTTGAAGTCCCCGATGATCTGGAGGAGGCAATCCGCCTCCATGTCAAGCGCATCTGTGAAAAATACAGCCACAACATCACCAATGCAGCCAAGGCGATGAATGTCTCCAGAAACACTGTGAGAAAGTATCTGGAATAGAATTATCCAAATGCTATGGATTAAGTTCATTTGGTTTCAGCTTATTATTTCTAGACACGCAGGAAGGGAAGGCTTGACGGCGCGGGGCTTTCGGCAACGTAATAGGACTTTTTCGTATCGAGAGAGCGGATTGTGTCGAGGGATATGTTCATGGTGAGTTCTTTGCTTGATGTTCTTGGAGAGTATGCTGAGGTAATTTCAAAACTATCTTGGAAAGGACTGTATTGATTTCACGGAACACGCGGTAAAGGTTACATAATCGTTGTGTTTTTCTGATTGCATATCGTTAATTCACAAGTGAAAACCATTTGCTTGTCACGCTTTTGGGAAACTATACTTTATTCAATGATTGAGTTCCTTTTGGAGATAGCTTGGCATATTGTCGCCTGTTGTGGTGCCCGCACCAGGAAGATTGGCACCATAGGTGAGGCTGTCGCCGAGACATACCACCTTCTGGCCTGGGCGGAGGCTGCGCAATGTGTCAGTTTTTGCAAGTTGTTCCGCCCAGAGTTGATAGCCTTCCTTGCGCAGATGCACGCCATCTGGCGAACGGACGTTGGCAGGATTGCGGAGCAGCGACGGGGCACTGTCTGGTGCACCTGAAGCCACGACGATTTTGTGGAGGTCCACAAGCTCGCAATGGCGTTCCTCCGCGACCTTGCGGATAATCGCATTGGCTCGGGTGATTCGTTCCGATGGGGAGAAATCCCCGTATTTTTCTTGCTTGTGGCGACGGAGGAGAAGAGCCTCCGAACAGGGTGGAAGGGTATTCATCACAACGGCGGAGCCGCCGTCCTGCAGACTTTGCACGAGAAAGCGCAGATTATTCTCGAAATCCTCCAGTGTCGCCAGTTTTCCTGTATTGAGCATATCGTTGGTTCCTGCGAGGAGGACGGTCACGTCGGGGTGGGTCGCAAGTGCCTTGGACAATGTGACGTTTCTAATGTTGCTGGTGGAATAGCCACCTTTGCCGAGGTTGAAAACCTGGATGTGCGGGGGCACCGCAGGCGCATCGAGGCGGAGAAGAGCGAAGTTATTCGTCTCTTTGAAACTTTTGATGAGAGGCGAGTAAGTCATGAGTTCGGCAGGCAAAGTTTTGCTGGGTTCCCGATGACAGGCAATATTGAAGCGCAGTTCGCCGTTGGGTGCACCAGCAAGAGTCAGCGGAAAGGTCAGGAAAAACATCTGGCCATCTCGGACGGTGAGCTGGACGCCCTTGGCGGCAATTGGTTCGAAATTGCGGTAGAGTTGATGCTCGCCGTCGCTGTGAGCAATGAGCTGCCAGACTTTGTCGTTGGAACCAACGCACCAGAACTCTGCCTGAAGATTGCTGCCAGGAGCATCGGCGGCAAACGCCGCATAAAGATTTTCCCCGTCTGTCGCCACTCCTGCGCGGCAGGGCGTGTCGGCATAGTTGGCAAGACCGACTTTGAGAAAACGTTGTGGCAGAGGGGCTTCGCGGAGCAGGCGGTCAAAGTCGATAGAGCCTTCAAGGCGCGGACACTCGATGACGCGTGGCTTGGCGACGCTTTCCGCAAAAGTTTTGCGGTCAATCGGCGTGATTTCCGGCGCGGTGGTAGCGGAGTTGGCGTGAACAAGTTTCATTGTGATTCGACGGTCGGGATTCACAAGGCTGGTGGCGCAGGAGAGGTAAACTTGACCGTTCCATTGCGGCGGCGCGAGTTTGGCGAGGTCGAGCGTGAAGTGTTGGATTGTGTCCTGCTCGATAAAGTTGCCGAGTTCGTAAACCTCCTGAGCGGGCTCTTTTGCTCCATAGGCATGACCTCCCGGGTGGGGATTCTGCGTATTCAGGACGCCAATGGCGAGTGCCTTGCGGACGAACGTTCCGTCCTGCGTCTGAAAGTCGAGCATGATTCCTGCGAAGTCTTCGGGAGTTGTGCGATAGCGGTTGACATGGTTGCGCCCGATGCCTGTCTGGTGCGGGAAGGTAGTCGCAAGTTCCAGTTCGACTTTGTGTGCGTTTTCGAGCAGAAATCCTGCTGCGGCGTGTCCTGAGAAATCCCTCACGCGTCGCGTTGTGCCTGCCATGAGGGTCAGCGTTGCGGGGGTGGCGGTTGCCGTGAGGGGGGCAAGCTCGCTCTGGAAACCATTTGCATTGCGCCATGGTGAAGTGTAGGTTGCGCTGCCGAGAATGCGGGCATCGTCCAGCAGTCGTGGCGTATCCAGTTTTTCCACTGCCAGTTGAGCAGGATGCATCGGCTCTTCCTGAACTTGCATTGCGGGACTTGGTCTGCCCTTCGGGATTGCGAGAGTGACTGGGTGCTTGCCATCGAGGGTATTCAAAACGAGTTCCGCCGCATCGTGATAATCGGGGAGACTGGGCGCATTGCCACAATAGAGCAGGAGGCCGTTGTTATCGTGAATGGTAACATAGCCAGGCGTACCGTCGAGAGCGAGCTTGCCTTGTTCGAGTTTTGCGCTGAACGGCTGCGAAAGGTATTCGGCATCGCCAGTGCGCCGAATGGTTGATTCTCCGTTTGGCACGTCCAGTACGGTGAAAAGGCGTTCGCCGAAGCGTACTGGACGGGCGGTGACGCTCCTGTCATTGACCAGATAACGGCCTGGAGGAAGGGGCAGAATGATTTCGGCGCATTCCGCCTGCGAATGGACGGTCAGCGCATTGCCATCGCTGGAGAGTTTGACCAACCGCGTTCCTGTGAAAAAGTAGTTGCAAGGTTGCCTGTTGACCGAATAGACGCCACCAGGTACGGATGCGATCACGATCTGGGCGAATTCATCCTTCGGAAATGAATTGAGCACCACCTCTAGTTTGCCAGGGTTTTCACCTGTATAAAGGAGTTGCGGGCGCGTAATCAGGCCCTCGCGCCAGCCAGTCGCCTGATAGTTGCTACGGCGTTCGCGTTCGCCGAAGCCGTACTTGGGGGCGGAGCCGTCCTGAAACTTCTGGACTCGGTAGCACCAGACGGTGAGGTGTGGCCCAAGTTTCGCGGTGTCGAGTTCGGCGCGTATCGTGTCGGAGTCGGCGCGGTTGATGATGGAAAACACGAGTTCGCCGCCCTGGTCGCGCTGGATGCAGTAGCTTTCCAGTTCGGTTTTTGGGTCGTTTTTCCAGTCAGGCGAATAGGCAAGATCGTGGATTACGCTTTTCCCAAGTTCATAACTCGCTGAAACGTATGGTATTTGCCGATAGTTCAGGTGGTTGATGACTGGAATGAACCCATTGGCCAGCACTCGGGTGATGTAGTCCATTTTGGGGCTCCAGTAGAGCAATGCAACCCGTCCACCAGGGCGGTGGTTCACGAAATTGGCGACAGCCATTGCCATACCGCAGAATTTGCGCCAGTAGGACGGTGCGAGTTGATTGCGCGCCTCTATGTAGTTTAATTCAAAATAGGGGTTGCCACGTCCGTTGCCGAACATCAGGACCTGGTGGTTCTGCCCCATCTGGTGCATTTTTAGCCAAAAGTCCGCCCAATGGTCGTCGCGCATGAGGTCGCCTTTTTCCCAGTCGATGAGACTGATGGTCTTGGTTTCGTCGAGATAGATGAAATCAACCTTGAAATCGTCTATCAGCGATTGGAAGTTGTCGAGCATGAACTTCGCCGCTTCGGGGCGGTTGATCATGGTCGGGTGATTGAAAACGTAGTTGCCAGGGAAGAGATTTTTGTCGTTTCTGCGGCGGTCTTTGAGCAGGAAAAAATCTGGATGGCTGCGGAATACCTCCGAATGAATCATCGCCGAGCTGATCCAGTTGTAGAGGCCTAGCCGGAATTGTGGTGCGATTTTGCGCACTTTGTCGAAAAGTTCGCGTACCTCTTCCCGCGTGGCGCTCCCGCCGTAAAAACCAGGCTTTGGGGTGTCGAAATGGTAATCTCCCCAGTTGCCCGCGAGGGTGCCAAGGGAATAGATGGTTTCACCATCGTCGTCAAGCAGCAGAGAAAGCCGCTTCACATTGGCAAGACCAGGAGTGGAGTATTGCACTTTGACGTCGTCCAGCCACGCGGGGCCAGGAGACATGGTGGCAAGATGCGGTTTTACAACAGGGTCGTTAGGGTAGCTGTCGTTCAAAAAGGTGTGCCAGTTGCCGTCGAACAGCACGAAACAGTCGTTCACTGCAAAGGTTTTGCCTGGTGCTGCATCAATTGTTCCGAGGGCCATTTCCCAGCCGTCGGGGTGATAATAGAGCGCATTCGGCTCTTCCTGATAACTCTCGATTGCCGACTGCCACCACGGGAAAACGAACTTGCCGTCGAGATGGGTGCGGTACTGGGCGAAACTTCCCTGCGGACCGTCATGGTACAGCAGCATGCCTTTTGTGGTCTGGAGAAACGAATCCTCCCGAAGGGGTGCGGTGATTTTCGGTACTTCCATCAGGGGGCCGACATAGCCGCTCCCGAGGTAGAAGCCGCCTTGATAAAAATCGGGGGCGAAAGATATTTGTGTTCTCGGCACAAGGTAAACGGTGTCGTTCCCTGTATTGCGGAAGCGCAGCGTCCGCCGCAGCCTGTCGCCGTCCAGCCGATATCGCTTGACGATTTCCACGCCAGGGAGATTTGGATTGGTGCAGACGAATTCCAGTACACCAGCGTCGTCGCGTTGTTCCCGTACTTGGTCAGAGGTCTCCCACGCTTCAGCGTCGCCGCTTCGGCGCATGGCGAAATAGTGGTTGGCGGTCCGCGTCACCGCTATTTTGTCGGTGACACGATTCTGAATGGTGACCAAAGCACCGTTTTGGGGAGAAAAAACAAAACTAGCCTTGGAACTCTTCAATTTTGGAGATTCGGCGGGGATAGCGACCGCCAGTAAGGTCGCTGTGTTCTTAGCACTCCAGCCCGCCTTTTGCGCAGCATCCAAATATGTTGATTCGCTCAGCAGAACCTCTCCTGCACCGAGAAGCATTGTGGTCGAGAAAGCAAGGTAGAATAAGATTTTTATCATAAAAAAGCCTTTTTATGGTTTGTCAATTGTGTCAATATACACTGCCATTGACTTCTTTGCAATCGAGACTTCACGGATTGCTTGCGATGTGAACGCGGCCCCAGCGCCAATTCCATTGTTGCCATCAACATATTCCGCACAATACAGTTTTGTTTTCCATGGGGAAAATC
>JAFTAC010000145.1 GCA_017458805.1 Victivallales bacterium
ACCATGTGCGCTGCGCGCACCCGCCCCTGTGGCTACCATGTGCGCTGCGCGCACCCGCCCCTGTGGCTACCATGTGCGCTGCGCGCACCCGCCCCTGTGGCTACCATGTGCGCTGCGCGCACCCGCCCCTGGGATTGGGCTACTTAAGCATGAGTTCGATGACGGGGACCTCGCCAGCAGACTGCGGGAGGATGATTGGGAGGTCGAGGGTCAGGGCGTTTTCGGGGGAGACGCTGTTGAGGCCTGCGTGGATGGCGCTGCCAGTGGTTCTGCACTTGATTTCGCTGCCGTCGCAGAGGAGCTGCGCGTATGCGACCTTGTCGGCCATGCCAGCCAGGTGGATGTGCTTGAAGGGCCAGGTGAAGAAGTGGAGGTAGAGGCGCCTTGTCTCTGGATTGTAGGTGTAGCGGCAGTCTGCGGGGGCGACGAACTCGGCGGGGGCCTGTCCGCAGCCGTAGATGGAGCGGGAGTTGTACGTCATCCAGCTGGCGTAGGCCTGGAGGCGGTCCATGGCCCTCTGGTCGAGGTAGCCGCGGGAGGTGGGACCGACGTTCATCAGCAGGTTGCCACCGCGCGAAACGTGGTTGATAAGCAGCTCGATGCACATCTTGGGTGACTTCCAGGTGGCTTCGTCGCGGTGGTATCCCCAGGAGCCCGAGAAGGTCTGGCAGCCTTCCCAGACAACGGGATTGCCGTTTTCATCGACCATGCCCTTGTCGGGCGTGTACTGTTCGGGGGTGACGATGTCGCCGGAGCCTGGGAGGTCGAGGCGGTTGTCGATGATGATGTCGGGCTGGAGTTTGCGCACGAGTTTGACGAGCTTTTCGGACTCCCAGTCGTTGCGTCCCTTTCCGTTATCGTTTGGATAGCTGAAGTCGAACCACATAATGTCGATTTTGCCGTAGTTTGTCAGGAGCTCCGTTACCTGGTCGCGCATGTACTTTGCGTAGCGCTTCATGCTGCGCCCCTTGTTGAACTCTTCGGCTGTGACGCGGTTGCGCATGGGGTGAATGCGGTCAAGGGTGAACTGGGGATGGTGCCAGTCGAGAAGCGAGTAGTAGAAGCCTATCCGCAGGCCTTCAGCGCGGAAGGCATCGACGACCTCGCGGAGCAGGTCGCGTTTGGCGGGGGTGTTGGTGGCCTTGTAGTCGGTGTATTTGGTGTCCCATAGGCAGAAGCCCTCGTGGTGCTTGGTGGTGATGACGAAGTACTTCATGCCCGCCTCGCGCGCGGCCTTCGCCCATTCGCGCGGGTTGAACAAATCGGGGTTGAAGTAGTCGAAGTACTTCTGGTACTCCTCGTTGGAGATTTGCTCATGGTGGCGAATCCACTCGCCGCGCGAGAGCATCGCGTAGAGCCCCCAGTGAATGAACATACCGAATCTGTCGTGCGTGAACCAGCTTGTGTCGCCTTTGCCGTACTTGCCCATGATTGTGCTCCTTTGTTACATTACATACTTGTACTCTTCGGGAAGAAATTCCCTGAAGACGCTGGCGAAATCGACCTTTCCCGCGATGGGGTCCTTGGTCTTGTAGATGTTGTAGAGCCGTTCCACGCCCTCCGTGAGGTACTTGGAGCGGATGCCGTGGCGGATGGAGAGGGTCGCCTCGATGAAGGCGGCGAGGTGGTCGCAGCAGCGGACGATTTCGCCGTCGATGGGCTTGTACTCCCTGCGGTCGTACTTGAGGGTCAGTTCGTTGAAAGACAGGCCTGTGACGGGCTTGCCGTTTACGATTGCGCGGTTGACAAACTCATCTTCCGTGAAGTACTGGATGTCCGCATGCCAGGCGTTTGGGATAAGAGGCAGAAGCCTGTCTTCCATCTGCTTCTTCTCGTACTCCTTGATGATGTCGTCGAGCCCCGAGACGGCTGCCTTGATGGGCGAAGTGATGTCGCGTGTGAGCACCTCGGGCAGGTCGTGGAAGAGGGCGCCCAGGAAGCCGTAGATGACACGGCTCTCGGAGACTTCTGCCTGCTTGAGCGACAGGTAGGTGAGGATGGCGACGACCAGCATGTGCCCCAGCACGGAGGTGGGCGGGATGCGCGGCGACTGGGACCACCGTTTCTGGAAGCGCAGCTGCCCGCATAGATCCACGAAGCCCGCCGTCTTGCGCTTCAGGGAGATTTTCTGGACGCCCAGCAGGTCGTAGTGGTCCTCGATCTGGTCCTCGATTTCCTGGCGGATCTGCTCGATGCCGTTGATGAAGGGGCACATTTTGTAGAGGATGTTGAACTCCCACTGGGTGGCGAGGAAATGGGCTGCCTTCAGAAGGCGCTTTTCAAAGCGGGCGTAGCCAGGGTCGTTGAAGTGGCGCGTCATGCGTTCGAGGAAGCCGCCTGCGACCTGGCTTGTTTCAGGGTAGAGCCTCTCCAGCACCCACTTGTTCAGCTCTGGCCCCTTCTCCGCCATCATCTTGTGGAAGACGGGGGGCTTGATGTCGGTCAGCAGGATGCGGTGGAGCATCTCGAATATTCCGCCCTCGATGAGGAATGTCCAGTTGATTTTGTGGGGGTCGAGCTCCTCCTCGAACTTGGCGAGGACATAGGCGATGATCATCTTGTGAGCCTGCTTGTCAAGCTCCGTGAAGTCCATGGGATTGATCTGGTCGTTCCAGCGGCGGATGCTGGCGGCGTCGTAGATCAGGGAGAGAAGATCGGTGTTGAGGGAGTTATTCATGGATGAATGTCCTGTTACCAGATGAAGGGGGCGGGCTGGGCTTCAATTGCGTTCTGCTCTTCCCAGCTCAGGTCGGGGAAGAAGTCCAAGCTGGTCTTCGCCTCGATTTCATCGATGCTGCAGAGATATTTGTCGAAGTGCTTGTCGTCCTGGCTGTTCTGGGGCATGAGCAGTGCGATGACGCGGATTTTGCCGTTCTGCATATCGACGATGATTTTGAAGAGCTGCTCTGGGATGGCGAGGCCCGAGGGGAGGCAGTGGATTTCCTGCCCGAAGACTGGCCCTGTCAGAACCCAGATTTCCTGGAAGCGGCCAACGTAGTTCAACGCCTCGCGCAGTTCCAGCGACTTCCAGAGGCCAGCGTTGAAGCCATGTTGCTGCGGGACGACGTTGGAGAGGAGGAAGGTTTCCCGCTGCGCCTCCTCGCCATAGCATCGTGCGATGGCGAAGTTGGGGGCCAGATGTCCACGGTCGAAGCCGCTGCCCGTGTAGTCCTCCGACATGACTGGCGTGCTGGTGCGTGTGTCGGGCAGGAAGAGAGTGGGGCGGTCGGGAAGTGTGGGGGAGGGGACGTCGAACAGCTTGTAGGCCGCCCAGGCGGGCAGTCGCATCTGTTCGTCATAGCCCACGGAGTAGGCCGTGTTGACCAGGATGCGGAGGGCGCTTCCGTCCGTCCTGGTTGGATTCCCGCCGAAAACTGGCGACGACGGGTCTGGTGCGAAGCTGCTTGATGGCGCGCTGGTGTTGTAGAGTTCATAGATGTCCTGCGTCGCATCCACCAGGCTGATGGCGGCTCCGAAAAAACAGGCTCCGCAGATGCGATTGAACTCTTTCCTCTGGGGAAATGGCTGGCGTCCGTACCAATAAAGCCCCAGCAGGATGCAGACAAGCAGGAACAGCAGGGTGAGCTTTGTCTTCAAATAGCTCCTCTGCTTCTTCTTTGGCTGCTTTTTGCGCTTGGGGGGCATCCACTACTCCTGTGTGTGGGGGAAAACAAACGCTACGTTCCTAAAGAGGGTAGTTAACTAAAGGCGTCTTTTAGAAACCACAGATCACACAGATTACACAGATGTTTTCAGCCGCGACGCGGCTGAAAACGGGGGATTTATGGGGTACGGCAAAAATGAACCGCGAATTGCCGCACAATGCGGCACTTCGCATCTGTGTAATCTGTGTAATCTGTGGTTAAAAAAACTAACCTAATGGGGAACAGAGCTAAAACAAAAAAGGAAGCTGTACGCTAGAGGCGTTTAGCTTCCTTTTATCGTCTTAGGAGACATTGTGCCTCCAAAATGGTTTGTTAGGCTTCTGCCTTCTCAACCTTCGGGAGGATGTTGATCTTGCGGCTTTCCTTGACGAACTCGACGATGCCGTCAATCAGGGCGAAGATGGTGAAATCACGGCCCATTCCGGCGTTCTTGCCAGGATGGAACTTGGTGCCGCACTGGCGCAGGATGATGCTGCCAGCGGTGACAAACTCGCCGCCGTAGGCCTTCACGCCACGGTATTTCGGATTGCTGTCGCGACCATTACGACTTGAGGACTGTCCTTTCTTGTGTGCCATAGTGTTATCTCTCCATTAAGACAAGGTGTGGTTAAACATTATTCCACTAAATATAGCACATATTCCATGTTTTTCAACTCAATATGGCGAAAATACTATAATTTCTAATTTAGCCACTGTAATGCCTCACTGGTTGATATTCACCTACGCCGTAATGGAGC
>JAFTAC010000146.1 GCA_017458805.1 Victivallales bacterium
ATCCCCCAAGTCCATTACCATCGCGAAGATGGACGGCGATTTCATCCGCAGCAGCGAGGGGCGCTGGGGTTCGCGCACTCATGGCCAGAACCTCTGCGTGCTCAAGCGCGGAGAAAACAAGCCCAACACCCTCACCCAGGTGGCGAAGGGGCTGGTTCCAGGGCGTACCTACACCCTCCAGTTCATCACCGTTGACTACGACGACCAGGTTGCGCACAAGTACAACCCCTACGAGCTTCCGCTGAAGGCGACCCTCAGCGACGGTGCCAAGATCATCCCCGAGAAGTCCTACGTCTTTGTCGATAACCGCAAGACAGAGCGCATCAAGAACGCAAAAGGCGCCCGCGTCAACCTGAACCACATCCGCTTTGTTGCCCAGGAGGACACCATCACGGTCACCTTCTCCGACGAGAAGGCCGCGCCTGGCAAGCGCTACGGCTTCAACTATGTCATGATGAAGCCCTACTATGACGATGAACCCATTGTCGATGAAAAATAACCCAAGGGGAAATGAACATGAAAAAACTCTTTAGCGTAATTTTGCTGCTGACCACAGCGTTTGTCTTCGCAGAGGTCAAGCCTGGCGAAAACCTGATTCTCAACCCCGACCTTGAAGCTGACCAGTTGCCGTTCCCCACCTTCTGGATCTCCCAAGGGGCAAGACAGAATATCTCCTACATCTCCGCTGGCGGCCCTGGCGGAAAGGGTTTCCTGCGCTTGACCCCCAAGAGCGGAATTGGCGAAGAGGTTTCTGCACGCCAATATGGCATAGCCCTGAAGGCAGGCGAAAAGTACAAGATCTCCGCCATGGTCCGCACCAACAACTTTAATTCGCCGAACGCGGGCATCTGCATCGTCAACAATGGATGGAACAACGACATCGGCATCTCCAATAAGAGAGGAAATGCCACCATCCCCGCCAACACGGACTGGAAATACCTTGAAAGAGAGTTCACCCTGATGCCCTCCAACAATAACACCTACTTCGTCGCGTTGTTTGCCAGCCGTTTCACAGGCACGCTGGACATCACGGAAATCAAGCTGGAGGCCATCAGCGAAGGCGCCCTGAAAAACTCGGGTCTTTCTGCCATCGGACGCATGGTCGTCAAGCCGACCCTGATTCCCTGGACCCCCCTGCTCCATGCCATCGATGAAGCCAACCGCGAAATGACATTCAAGTTCTTCGGCAAACTCGCAGGCGACGTCAAGGAGTATGACATCGCGCTCACCACCTCCGACAGCACGACAGCTGTCCGCCAGCCGCTGGTGTACAATGAGAACAAAGTCGTCCTGCCGAAGGACGCGAAGAGCGGCTCCTTGAAGGTCGCCATTGTCCAGCGCAGCACAGGCAAGCAAATCAACGAGGTGGAGTTCACCTTCGACGTCGTCAGTTTCCCCAAAGTTGACGCATCCACCCACAAGCGGCTGAACAACTTCGCCACCGAGGTGCTCAACAAGCCTGTCGAAGGCAACATCCAGAACTTCACTTTCGGCACAACCAAGAACGGCTGGGTTTTCTTTGCCGTCAAAAACGCAGACCCCACCGCCATCAAGGTTGTTCTCGACGGCGTGGAAACCATCATCGACGCAGAAACGCCGAGAGCCGAGGCCTTCCGTGAAATCGGCATTGGCGAGCACACGCTGGCCGTCAGCGGCGCCAAAGGCGGCACCGTCATCGCCCATGCCATCTGCGATGTCTTCAACTACTGCCCTGGCTCAAACAGCGGCGTCTCCACCAACCCTCCCTACAACTGGGATTTCCAAATGAAATACGGAATGCCCGCCATCACCACGCAGAACGGCGGCAGCATTCCCGTGGACAAGCGCGACTGGCTCCACAAGCACGGCTACAAGTGGCTCGCCAACCTCGCCTCCACCAACCTGAAGGACGAACATGACCTCACCGAACGCCTTGAAAAATGCGGGGGCATGAACCAGCCCTTCTACGATGGCGTCACCTGCGACGAGCAGTTCTTCGGTCAGCCCTTTATGATTCAGCTCTACACCGCAGGCCTCAAGGCCTTCAAAAACCCGCAGAACAAACTTATCTTCACGTGGATTGCCGGCAAGCCAGGGATGCAGCTCATCGACCATGACTTCATGGCCACCAGCATCAACGCCTCCAAGAGCCGTGGCAAGCTCATCTACGAGGCCTATTGCAGGACGAAGGCCTCTCAGAAGGAGGCCCAGGAGTACCTGGAGACCTACGTGACCGACACCATCAAACGCTTCAAGCTGTTCTACCCCAACGCAGAGAAATCCACGGGCATCATCTTCGGCGACTTCAACCAGGTGCCAATCCTCTCCCTGGCCCACCACCCCGAAGTTGACTACAAGTACTACCTCGACATGCAGTTGAATCTGGTCGCCAACAACCCGAACTTCAAGGACATCGGCTGCACGGGCTACTGGGGCAGCTACTATGCCGACCATGAACTCCACCGCTGGGCCTATATGCTACTCAGGCACTACTGCGTCGAAGGCAACACCACGATGCTCTCCGACAAGTATGGCTTCTCCTACATGCCCAACCACGTCGTCAACGGCGACTTCCGTGGCAACCTCGATGGATGGACCGTCAAGGGCAATGTCACAACCGACAAGTTCCAAGGCTTCGCCTCCTCCAGCCAGAACCGCTGGGGCGGCAACAACGGCATTGGCGACACATTCGCCGTCCTGACCAAGAACGACGCCGTGGTGAGTTCCGTCACGCAGAATGCCGTCAACCTCGTGCCAGGCAAGGCCTACTGCCTGCAATTCGCCACGTTCGATGTCGATGACGTGAAAGCCAAGCGCATCAACCCGCGCAAGTTCGGCATCACGGCACACCTCTCCGAGGGCGCAGACATCCAGGACAAGCTCTCCTGGCACTTCGTCGATAAGCGCGAAAAGGGCCGCTACGCCTACAACAACGGCGTCGCACGCATCAACCTCGTCCACATCGTCTTCATCGCCAAGAGCAACACCGTCACCATCACCCTGGACAATGCCGCTGCACTCAAGGGCGAGAAACTCGGCATCAACTACCTCAGCCTCAACCCCTTCCTGATGGAAGAGTAAGCCCCCGTGCAGGGCTACGCGCCGTGTACTCAGGACGCTGCCTGAAGAAGCGCGGCATGAAGAAGCGCGGCATGAAGAAGCGCGGGCTCTGCCCCGCGCTTTAGCGCGGCATGAAGAAGCGCGGGCTCAGTCCCGCGCAATAGTAAAGCAAAAAGGCCACTATGCAAGTACCACTACTAGACCTGAAACAGCAGTTCCGCCAGTTCAAGGCGGAGCTGATGCCCCAAATAGAAGCCCTTTGCGACAACCAGTCGTTCATTTTGGGCGAGCCTGTTGCCACCTTCGAGAAGACGGCAGCCGCCTACTGCGGCGCAGGCTTCTCCTGCGCAGTCACCTCTGGTTCCGATGCGCTCATCATTGCCCTGATGGCGGAGGGCATCGGTGCAGGGGATGAAGTCATCACCACGCCATATACATTTTTTGCAACGGCGGGTGCCATCGCGCGCGTCGGTGCAAAGCCTGTCTTTGTCGATATCGAGCCGAGCTCCTACACGATTAACGCCGACAAGATAGAAGCCGCTGTCACGGCGAAAACAAAGGCAATTATCCCTGTCCACCTCTACGGGCAGTGCGCCAACATGGGGCCAATCCTGGAGATCGCGAAGAAGCATGGTCTCATCGTCATCGAAGACGCCGCGCAGGCCATTGGAGCCGAATACAAAGGAAAACGTGCAGGTTCCATGGGCGACTACGGCTGCCTCTCCTTCTACCCCAGCAAAAACCTCAGCGCATTCGGTGATGCAGGAATGGTGACAACACAGGTTCAGGAGAAGGCGGACATGGTCACCATGCTCCGCAACCACGGCATGAACCCGAGGTACTACCACAAGTACGTCGGTGGCAACTTCCGCATGGACGCGCTCCAGGCGCTTGTCCTCAACGTCAAAATCAAGTATCTTGACCAGTGGACGGAAAAACGCCAGGCAAACGCCGCGCTCTACGACAGCCTCTTTGCAGGCATTTCCGGCATCGCCAGGCCCGTTGTGGCCCCCTGGGCG
>JAFTAC010000147.1 GCA_017458805.1 Victivallales bacterium
GCAGTTTGCCAACGAGGACATCTACAGAGATTTTCTCAACATGACGACAGTGCCCGCCACTTTCCAAGGGGCGTCAGCGCAGCAGTTCAAGGCGGATGCAAAAGGGATTGTCAACCTGCCGATTCCTTCGCACGATCGGAAAAAGTATCCTGCGTTCTTGATTCAGGAGTTCGAGGCTCCCGAAGAAGGAGTTATGCAATTGGGTTGCGGGGCTGATTGGTTCTGGGCTGTGTCCATCAACGGCAAGCCCCTTTTCAACGTGCTCAACGAGGGTAATTCTGTTTCCACGATGGAAAAGGACGACTATCACATCGCAATGCCCGTGAACAAGGGAAAGAATGTACTGACTGTGGTGCTGCTCAACGGCACGAAGTCGTGGCGTTGGGCGTGCGGCGACTGCAACAAGCGCGAGGCTGTTGTGCCTCTGCTGCAAAGCACCTATCGTGCTGAGCGTGAACGCGCAAAGAAGAGACACTCGAAAGAGGTGGGACGTGACAAGGGCGAGAATCGTCATAATGACGAGATGATAGCCAATACGACGAAGCTGCTGGGCATCAAGAGCGACATCGACCTCCGCAGCGACAGGGAGTGCTTTGGCATGGAAGGCTCGCCGATGGGGGATGCGGCAACCTGGTTCCACTACTCCTCTTCTGCGTATGGCGGCATGGCTGGCGATTACGGCAAGGAGGCTTTCCGCAAGGTTTTTCGCGTCTTTCTCGACAAGGCCAACTACCCGATTGACTTCCATTGCATCGCGGGACAGGACAGGACAGGGGCCGTTGCTTTCATCACGAATGGCCTGCTTGGCGTTCCCGAGGAGCAGCTTTACCTCGATTGGGAAGTCACGGGCTTCTGGAATCCCAGTGCTGAGTTCTGCCACGCCAAGCGCTTCAACAAGCTTGTCGATGTCTTCGCAAACCTCCCTGGCAAGACCATCAACGACAAAATAGAGAAGTATGTCCTTGACCTGGGCTTCACCATGGAGGAAATCAATACCTTCCGTGAAATCATGCTGGAGAAGAAGTAACCGTCCACGGTCTGGTGAAAGGTGTAGCCAGACCGTTCGGTCTGGTCAATTTAAGCCATAGGAGTAACAATAATGAAGTATATTGGAGCGCATTGCAGCATAGCGGGCGGTTTGCAGAATGCCCCCTTGCAGGCGAAGAGCCTTGGGGCGACTGGCTTCGCCCTATTCACCAAGAACCAGCGACAGTGGTTTGCCAAGCCCTTGACGGCAGAAGAGGCGGAGCTTTTCAAAAAGACCTGCGCCGAAGCTGGCTACACCGCCGATATGATTCTCCCGCACGACAGCTATCTCATCAACCTCGGGCAGCCCGACGCCGAAAAACGAAAGCAGTCACTCAACTCCTTCATCGACGAGCTGAAGCGCTGCCATGCCCTCGGCCTGAAATTGCTGAATTTCCATCCCGGAAGCCATCTCAAGCTCGTATCAGAGACGGAGGACATCAAGCTCATCGCAGAGAGCGTGCGCGAGGCGCTGAACACTGTTCCCGATGTGACAGCTGTATTCGAGAACACGGCAGGTCA
>JAFTAC010000148.1 GCA_017458805.1 Victivallales bacterium
ATGCGGGCGTAGCTCAGTTGGTAGAGCGCCACCTTGCCAAGGTGGCTGTCGACGGTTCGAGTCCGTTCGCCCGCTCCATATTTTCCTTGGCAGGAGCTTGTTGAGAGTTTCCTGCCATTTTTTGTTTGTCGAGGTTGCATCATAGGGCTTGAAAGTAGAATGAAGGACAGATACGACATCGTGGTCATCGGGAGCGGTCTGGGAGGCATGACGAGTGCAAACAGGCTGGCGCGCGCGGGGCACAGCGTCCTGCTGGTGGAGCAGCACAGCCAGATTGGCGGCCTTGCCACCTATTTCCGCCGCAAGTCCCATATCTTCGACGTGGCGCTGCACGGCTTTCCTGTCGGGATGCGCAAGTCCCTGCGCAAGTACTGGGGGCGCGAGTTCTCCGACCGAGTGATTCAGGTCAAGTCCATCCGCTTCGACAACCCGCAGTATTCGCTGGAGAGCACCTTCGACACGGCAGATTTCAGCTCCAAGTTGACGGACCATTTCAAAATCCCGCAGGAGACCGTCAAGGCCTTCTTTGACGCTCTGGCCGCCATGAACTACTATGACCAGAACACGGAGAAGACGGGGGAGCTCTTCAACCGCTTCTTCCCCGGACGCACGGACGTGTGGCGCTTCCTCATGGAACCCATCACCTACGCCAACGGCTCGACCCTCAACGAGCCAGCCATCAGCTACGGCATCGTCTTCGGCAACTTTATGAGCGAGGGTGTCTATACCTTTCTGGGCGGCACGGACTGCATGCTCAAGATGATGGAGCAGGAACTGCTCAAGAACGGCGTGGACATGGAAAAGTCCTGCCGTGCGGACAAGGTGCTGGTGGAGGGCGGCAAGGTCACTGGCGTCGTCTTGAACGGCAAGGAAATCGGCAGCAAGGCGGTGGTTTTCAACGGCAGCATGCCGAGGCTGGTCCATGAGGTCGTGGGGGATGAGAGTTTCCAGAAGGAGTTCTTGGAGGGGCTTTCCCAAGTGCGCCTGAGCACCAGCAGCTGCCAGGTCTATATGGGCATCAAGCCTGGCGAGAAACTTCCTTTCATCGGCGACCTTCTCTTTACCTCGACCTACCCGACGTTCGACAGCGATGCGCTCTGCGCACGGACAATAACCAGCCGCACCTACTCGGTCTATTACCCCGAAATCCGCCCAGGCACGACTGGGTACAGCATAGTCGCCTCCATGAACGCGCGCTATGAGGACTGGGCAGGCATGAGCCGCGAGGAGTACAAGGCCGCCAAGGCGGCAATGGTGGAGGACACCCTGAACGCCGTCAGCCGCTATGTGCCGAACATCCGCACCATCTGCGACTATACGGAGGCGGCAACGCCGCTGACCTTCAGCCGCTATACAGGCCACCTGAACGGCGCCACCTTCGGCACCAAGTTCGAGGGGCTGAAGTACAGCATGGAGATGAGCAAGCAGGTGGCGGGCCTTTTCCACACGGGCTCCGTCGGCATCATCATGTCTGGCTGGCTTGGCGCCGCCAACTACGGCGTCATTGTCGCCAACGACGTGGATAGGTATTTAGTGCGGAATAATTAGCAATTAGCAATTAGAAATTATTCAATGCAGAATTGCTAATTGCTAATTGCTAATTCTGGCAAAAATGCGAGTAAGCCGTTTGAAAAATTGGAAAGATGTATCATATTATTAATTCATAGTTTTTTGAACAAGCAATTTGTTATAAAATCACATAGTCCCACAACAAAGGAAAGAACGTAAATGCCAAACATTGATTCCGCAGCCAAAAGATTGAGGCAGAATGTCAAACGCCAGAGGTTCAACCGCATGCGCAAGTCGCGCGTCAAGACGGCTGAAGTGAACCTGACTTACATTCTCGCCAACAAGGACAACGAGACCGCCGTGGCGGAGTTCCTCGCTGCGTTCTTCCCCGCCGACGTCAAGAAGGCGAAGGAAGCCGGCAAGGCGTTGACTGGCAAGGAGGCCGTTGACCTGGCCCTCTCCAAGTGATTCTCGGAACTAGACAAGGCCGCCAAGGTCGGCGTCATCCACAAGAACAAGGCTGACCGCAAGAAGTCCCGCCTGTTTGCAAGAGTCTGATTTCTGCAACCAGGTAAGGATATTGCACGCCAAAAGGGCCTCCTCTTCAAAGGAGGCCTTTTTTGTCGAAGCCACTTAATTTCGAGAGGTCTCTCGAAGCAATCTTAAGGAGAAGATGATGTTGGATTTGAAGGAAGCATACTACTGGATGACCTTGATACGGTCATTTGAGTACAGGGCCAAATCGCTGTATCGTCAGGGGCAGTTGCAGGGGGCGCTCCACTTGTCGGTTGGCCAGGAGGCAGTCCCAGTGGGCGTCTGTTCGGTCTTGCGGGATGATGACTGCGTTCTCAGCACGCACCGCAGCCATGGGCACTACATTGCCAAGACCCATGATGTCGAGGGGGCCATTGCCGAGATGCTGGGGCGTGCGACGGGATGCAGCAAGGGCTGCGGCGGCTCCATGCACCTTTTCAATCGGGCCAAAGGCTTTCTGGGAAGCAATGGCATAGTCGGTGGAGGCATTCCAATTGCACTGGGCGCGGCGTTTGCGCATTTCTACCAGGGAACGGACGGGATTGGATGCACCTTCTTCGGTGATGGCGCGGCTAACCAGGGGACATTGCATGAAACCCTGAACTTGGCCGCCCTTAAGAAGCTTCCCTTCCTGGCTGTCTGTGAAAACAACGGCATTGCGGCGACCACTCCGACCCCAGTTTCCACCTCTGACATGGAGCGTAGCAAGCTGGCGGCGGCCTATGGAATCCCCGCCGAGAAGGTGGATGGAAACTGCGTGGAGGAAGTCGCTGCGGCGGCGGAACGCGCGGCAGCCCATATCCGCCAGGGCAAGGGCCCCTATCTGCTGGATATCCGCACCTATCGCGTTGAGCCGCACTGCGGTATCATTACGGACAACCGCGATCCCGAGGTGGCGCGGATGTGGAAGGAGGAACGAGATGCCTTGCGGGGCTTGAAGGAGCGTCATCCAGATGTTTTGACGCCAGAGGTGATCTCGAAAATAGACGCGGAGGTTGCGGCTCGTCTTGACAGTGCCGTTGCCGCAGCGTTGGAAGCTCCAGAACCTGACTTGAACCAATTCCGCAAAACCTTTGGGGTGTGATGACTATGAAACATATTTCCTATTTGAATGCTGTGACCGAGGCTTTGGATGAGGAGATGGAGCGGGATGAGCGCATCTTCCTGGTCGGCGAAGACCTCGATATCGATGGTGGCGTCTGGGCTGAAACCAAGGGGCTGGTTGAGAAATACGGTCGTCGCCGTGTACTGGGTACCCCGATTTCCGAGAGCGCCTTTACTGGCTTGGCGGCGGGCGCGGCCATTTCGGGACTTCGGCCAGTGGTTGAGTACATGTATCCAGATTTCATTCATGTGGCGATGGACCAGGTGGCAAGCCAGATTGCCAAGGCGCGTTTGATGTTTGGCGGGCAGGCTCCGATGCCAGTGGTTCTCCGCATGTGCGCCAGCGGTGTGGGAACACGTGAGGCTGCGCAGCATTCGGAGCTGCTGGAGGCGTGGTTTGCGCATCTTCCAGGCTTCCAGGTGGTATTTCCCGTGACGGCTGCCGATGGTAAGGGGCTGATGAAGTCTGCCCTGCGCACCGACACCCCTGTTGTCTTCTTCGAGAGCCGCAATGTCCTCTACAAGAAGCAGGATGTTCCTGAAGGCGAGTATGTTGTGCCAATCGGCAAGGCCGATGTGGTGCGCGAGGGACGCGACCTCACGCTGGTCACGTATGGCTATGGCCGATACAAGGCCATGGACGCCGCAAGCCTGATGGAAGGCGAAATCGACGCGGAGGTCATTGACCTGCGCACGCTGAAGCCTTTGGACATGGAGACCGTGATGGCCTCCGTGAAGAAGACGGGCCGTTTGCTGGTCGCACAGGAGGCGGCTCCCTGCTGCAGTATTGGCGCCGAGGTGATTCGCCGTGTCGTTGAAGAGGGCTTTGGCGCACTGAAGAAGGCTCCGCGCCTGGTGGCCTCCAAGGATGTGGCGATTCCTTTCAGCGCCAAGCTGGAGGATTACGTGGTCATGCAGCCAGCGGACATCGTGAACGCCGCTGCTGAGATGATGGGGTAGCCAGCTCGTCTCGGGCTGGTTATTGCGATATTGAAGAATATGAAATGAGGTGACGAGATGATTTCACTAAAAGGCAAGAAGGCGATTGTGACGGGTGGGGCTGGCGGCATTGGTCTGGCAGGCGTAAAGTGTTTCCGTGCCGCAGGAGCAGAGGTCATCATTGCGGATATCAATGAGGAGGCAGGTCTCCAGGCGGCAGCCGAGACAGGAGCGACCTTTGTGAAGTGCGATGTCTCCAAAAGTGCTGATGTGCAGGCTGTTGTCGCCGCAGCCAAGGGGAAGCTGGACATCCTCTATAACAACGCAGGCGTGTATTTGAATGGTCGTGACGGTCGCATCACCGACCTTGACGAAGAAATCTGGGAAAAGGTCATTGCCATTAATCTGAGCAGTGTCTTTCTCTTCTGCAAGTATGCCCTCACATTGCTGATGAAGAAGGGCGGAGCCGTCATCAACACGGCTTCCAGCGCGGGTATCATCGGCATACCTGACTGCGACGCCTATACAGCCACCAAGGGGGCCATCGTCCAGCTGACCA
>JAFTAC010000149.1 GCA_017458805.1 Victivallales bacterium
CTGGGCCAGCAGCTGGCGTGTGCCGTAGGCGCTGCCGATGGGGGGCGAGAAGCGGCAGCAGGTGAGCGGGGAGGCCGTGCCGATGATGTGGAGGCGGCCTCTGTATTCGGGATAGGCCTTATAGACATCCTGCAGGATGATTTCCCTGTACTGCTGCTTGAACTCAATGTAGCGCGGGGCGTTGCGGTAGTTGTCGCGTGTGACTTCGCAGAGTTTTTCCACGTCTTCGACGAACATGGTGCGGAAGGCGGTGAAGGTGGTGTGGGCGTTCTGCGGGTCGTTGGATGTGACCATGCCCGTGCTGGAGTGGGTGGCCAGGTGGCCAGGCGTGAGGATGCTGTTGATGTCGCTGTCCGCAAGATAGAAAGTGAGCCTGTTGGGGGCGTGCAGCTCGTCGTCGATGGTGCCGTAGATGGTGAAGAAGGAGCAGGTTGGCTTGAGGTTGCGGTTCCTGCGCTTGAACTGCGGCGTGAGGAGACGGTCTGGCAGCAGCGGGATGAAGGCGGAGGGATGGACGGCGAAGTAGATGTCGTCGATTTCCAGCGTCTGTCCATCGGAGAGGGTGGCGGCAGTGCAGACGGGTTGCGTGTCGCTGAACTGCAGACTGCTGATGGTGGTGTCGGTCAGGACATTGACATTGTAACGGGCGAACTCGCGTTTGAAGCCACGAATGAAGGCGTCGCCGCCGCTGCGGATGGCGCTGAGGTTGGCGTCAAGTCCGTATGCGCAACGGCAGTGGAAGGGGAAGGGGCATTCGACAGGCGGTGTACCGTGGCATAGCGACATGATGGGCAAAAGTGCCTGGAGTTCGGGGGCATCCAGCCCGTTCTGATCGAAGAACTCCTGGACGGTCATGGCATCATAGTCGGTGAGCTGCGAAAGGAAGTCAGCCTGAGTGTAGTTTTTGACGTCGAAGATGGGGGTGTGGTCGATGACATCCTGCTCGGCGGCGTAGAAACGGTGGATAGCGTCGGTGTATTGGGGAAAATGCGCAGCAATGGTGTCAGCAAGGGCATCAAGCCCCTTGCCAGGGAAGGCGATGTTGCAGCCGCGGTCGGCCAGCATGATATTGGCCGTGATAGGGGCTGGTTTGACCTCGTCTTGGATGTTGAGGATTTCAAGCAGGCCAGTGAGGGAATCTCCAAAGCCGCTTGTGAAGTGGAGGCCTGTGTCGAATCGCAGCCCCTGGCGCGTGAAGCGGTTGATGTATCCTCCGATGAAGGGCATCTTCTCGATGATGGTGACCTGCTTGCCACGCTGCGCAAGCAGCAGGGCCATGGTGAGGCCAGAGATGCCAGAGCCGACGACAAGGGTATTTTTCATATTACAAGTCCTCCATTGACGGCGATGACCTGTCCAGTGACGTATGTTGAATCGGGACCCGCGAGGAAGGAGACGACGGAGGCGACCTCTTCGCAAGTGCCGTAGCGGCGCAGCGGAATGATGGGGAGAAGCTGCTCTTTGGGGAGGGCTTTGGTCATTTCCGTGTCGATGACGCCTGGTGCGACGGCGTTGACCAGGATGCCCTTCTTGCCGATTTCACGCGCCAGGGCCTTGACGGCTCCCAGCAAGGCGGCCTTGGAGGCGGAGTAGTTGACCTGCCCCGCCTGGCCCGTCTGCCCCGAAGCGGAGCTGATGACGATGATGCGCCCCTTTTTCCGTGCCAGCATCCCGAACACGAACGGCTGGACGGTGTTGTAGAAGCCGTTGAGGTTGGTGTCCAGAACCTTGCGCCACTCCTCTGCATCCATGAAGGCGAAGAGGTTGTCCTTGGCGATGCCTGCGTTATAGACGATGACGTCGGGGAGGAGGTCGCCCTCCAGATAGGGAAGAAGCGTCGCTTTGGAGCCATCGGCGTCGGTGACATCCAGCGCAAGGTGTGTGAAGGCGCGGTTCTGTGCACGGACAAGTTGCTCAGTTGTCTCTGAATCAGGGCCAGCCTTTCGGCTAGTCGCGATGATGTCAAAGCCGTCGGATGCGAGGCGAGCCACGATGGCGCGTCCGATGCCCTTGCAACCGCCTATGATAAGTGCTGTGGACATGTTTTTTGGGGGGTATAAGTGATATTATGATGTGGCCAGGAGGATGGAGACGGCTTCCTGCGGGGACTTTTGGAAACGTTGTTGCCAGAGGGTTGCGGCGTTTTGGGTGAGGAGGCCTTCCTCCTCCATGATGACCATCAGCAGGGTTTTGCACAAGCCTGCGGCAAGAAGGGTTTCCGCGAGGTTGTTGGCTTCGTCGATGGGGTTTTCAAAGTTGGTCACAGCGAAGGCAGGGCCTGTGATTTTCAGGATGGTGCCAAGGTAGGAGGTGACTGCGTTGTGGACGGAGTGGGAGAACTTGGTGGGGAGGATTTGGTCTTCTGGGTAGTCCAGGATGTCATCCAGGTTGGCGAAGACTGTTTTGTGGGGGCCAAAGGAACTGGCGGTGATGAGGCCTGTGTCGGGGGGGAGGAAGGTGGGAAACTGTTCAGGAAAGGCCATTTTTACGGCGGCGACAGCGAGGACCGTGAAGCGGTCGGCGCGGCGCAGGCCATATTTGGTCTTGACCTCTTTGAGCAGTTCCTCTGGAAACGAGGTGAATGTTGCAGTCTTGATTACGTGCATGTCGTTTACCTCACGCTAAGCACGAGTGCGGAGTTGGAACCGCCGAATGCCAATGAAGTGGAAAGGGCGTGGCGGGCGTTGTGGAGGGGCAGGTGGCTTCGCAGAGGGGGCAGCGGAATGTCGTTGGAGGCGTTTTCAAAGCGTGTGCTTTTGGCTGCGCACTGCTCCTGTAGCATGAGCAGGGTGAAGATGGCCTCGATGGCACCAGCGGCGCCTAGCGTGTGGCCTGTCAGGGCCTTGGTGGACATGTAGGGGATGCCCTGCGGGAAAAGCCGTGCGAAGACATTTGCCTCGGCCAGGTCGTTGGCCTGAGTGCCTGTGCCGTGCGCATTGATGAAGGATAGCTCCTCAAGGGCGATTCCAGCCGACTGGACAGCGTTTTGGATGGCGTGCTCCAGTCCTGTGCCAGCAGGGTCTGGCTGCGTGATGTGATAGGCGTCGGCTGTCTTGCCGAAGCCAGAGACGCAGAAGGGAGCCTCTTTCGAGTTGCCTATAATAAGTACGCCAGCGGCTTCGCCGAGGTTGAGGCCCGTGCGCTCTGCGTCGAATGGGCGACAGGGGGTGTTTGAGCAGACGCCGAGGGCGTTGAAGCCGTCCAGCGGGACTTTGTTGAGTTCGTCGGTGCCGCCTGCAATGACAAGGTCGCACATCCCCTGGGAGAGCCAGAGGTGGGCGATGCCGATGGCGTCGGTGCCCGAGGAGCAAGCGTTGGAGATGGTTAAGGCAGGGCCGCAGAGGCCGTAGTGGCGGCGAATCCACTCGGCTGGATTGCCGTCGATGTAGCGTTCCAGTGGTGCGGGGGAGGGATTTCTGCCAGCCCGCAGCTCCGCATAGAATGGGATGTTGTTGAGCTGGCATGCGA
>JAFTAC010000150.1 GCA_017458805.1 Victivallales bacterium
CCATCTTCGTCCCCTGCTCAAACTCCTCGATATTGAGGAAGCCGTCATTGTCATAGTCGAGCCTGGCGTCCGTCGGGTCACGGTAGTTGAGGAACTTGGAGGCGATCTCAACCTTGTCGGGAATGCCGTCGCTGTCTGTATCGTCTCCAGCAGCGGTCTCCTTCCCCATTTCAGGCTGCTCAGTGCCGCAGAAGGGGCACTTGTTGGCGAAGAGAGAAATCAAGTGATTACATTTCTCATTCACGCAAAGAATAAGCTTATTAGGCTCAATCAAGGAGCCTTTAGGAGAAGGAGCACCATCATCGCCAAGGATATTCAAAATCTTCCTGGGGTCATTCAAAAACTTCCCAATGCCGTATTCAGCGGCTCCCTTCTTCTCAATCATGTCGCCTTTAGCCACGTCGCGCTTTGCCGTCTCCTCCTCCTTGCGGAGTGCGTCCGTCGTTGACTTGTCCGACAATCCAACCGAGATAATGCCGAAGAAGAGGCAGATCAGGCAAAACGCCAGGATCAGCTTTTCATAATGTTTGCTCAAGAATTCCACAATATGTTCTCCTTAGTGGTTAGTCTCTAGTCCGCGTTATCCTCGGTTTCCTCGGTGCCTTCACCCTCCTCTGCCTTCTCCTCCTCGCGATTGAAGAGGATCATGTCGAAGCGCAGAACCCACTTTGTGGATTTCGGTTCATAGACCAGAAGTTCCTGGCGTTTCTGGGGCAGTTCCACCAAATTGTTGTCACGTCTGTTGCCCATTCCGGCCATTCCAGGTTCCATCATGTCCATGCCAGGCGCCATATCGTCATTGCCGCGACCGCGTCCACGACGTCCGCGACGTCCGCCGACTGCAGCACCTCCACCCATGTCCATCTCCATGCCAGGTTCCATGCCAACGCCACCGCCTCGGTTACCCATGTCGGCTGCGCTTGAACCACTGATGGCGGTATCCTTGATGTCCTTGCCGACCTCGGTGGTCTTGTCATCGGCTATCAGCTCAAAGTACTTGAAGAAGAAGAGATTCTTGTCCGCCTTTGACATCAGGTTGATTAGTTTCTGTGCAGCTGCTGGCTTGGAGACGATGGTGAGTTCGATGGGAAGGTACTTATAGGAGCCTTCATCCTGCTCCAGGAACCCCATCGGACGGGCAATGTCCACAAGCGAGTCGATGTCGGCCTTCACACAGTTTTCAAGGACGATTTTAATGGCGGCCAGATGCCTGAAAATGGAATCAAGGTCTTCCTTGTTGGGAGGCTGGGTAGCCCTTGCAATGGAATCAAACGTGAAATACTCGCATTTCTGGGAATATTCAAGGTTTTTCTCCTCAAGGAAGGCACGCATTTTCGCCAATTCTTCCTTCAGGGTTCTGAGGGCCTCGATGGAGGTCTCCGGCACCGTGTAGTTGAGCTGGAAACGCTTGGTGAGGTCCTGCTTCATCTGCTTGACACCCGCCTCGGCTATCTGCTGGTTACTCTCTGCAATGGTTATGTTCTCCTCGGAGAGTTTGATGTTTTTCTTGGCAACACCCTCAAAATCAGCCATCTGCTTAGTGGATTCACTCCTCTGAACGTTCAGTTTTCCAGCAGCAGAGAAACAGAATACGCCCGCTGTCAATATCGCAATCACGCATATCAGCGTAATGAGCCAGAATCCCCAGTTGTTCTTTAGTAGGTCCATCTTTATCCCAGAGTATGTAATGGTTGTCTGTTGTTATGTTGTATTAGGAGCAACGTTTTGCCGCCCCCATCAAGGCATCATTTCGGGGCCTCCAGGTCCCATCATGTCGCCGCCCCCTGCCTTGGCCGCAACCTTGAGGTACTCGACGGGAATAGCCAGTTTCACCTGCATCCTGAAATTGGAGTAGTTCTCAAATTCATCCGAGATGCTGTAGTAGGTAATGGTCGTCATGGTCTCGTCGGCATCAAAAAGCAGGCTCATGCGAAGCGCAGTAATAAACGCCTCCTCGGGAGTTTTGACGGTCTTGCTTTTCATCTCCTTGGCCATTAAGTCATTAAGGGTAGTCTTTGAGGCAGGTTTCGCATTTTCCTCGCCCTCTTCGCCGCTCTCGCCCTCTTCGGTGCTCTCGCCTTCTGCCCCTGGAACGCTCTTTTCAACAGGGAATGGGAAGGTGGTCTCCTTGCCAAGGCGGAAGGTGACGCCACGCTTGTCCGGCATGACGCAAGTGCCTGAAATCGTGAAGCCGCCGATGGTGACAACCGTGCCCGATGCATCGCCGCCGCCCCCTCCGAATGGGTCGCCGCCCCCCCCAGGGCCTTCAGCGGCAAACATATCCGCGCCAGGAGCCCCGCCAAACATATCGCCAGCCGCCGCGTTTTCCGCTGCCTCGACGTTGCTTTTCACCTCAAAAGGCTTGACTTCACCCTCGATGGGGCGAATGGAGGTAATCCAGAGATTGTCTGGCTTGATTCTGTAGATTTCATTCAAAATGGCAGGCAGTTTCGCCTGACGCAGCAGCAGCTCGCCTATCTGTTCAGCCTCGCTCTCGCTACTGGAAGTACTGCCCATCGCTGATTCGATGGTCGTGATATACCTCTGGACCTTCTCGTTCCAGAGTTTCTTAAGGAACTTATTGTGTTCGTCATAATGACTTGTCCTCGTATTGATGCCGAACCAGACGAAGCCAAGCGTGAGAACAACCGCAAGCATCGACATCACGAAGAAGGGCTTCTTCTTGTCGAAATTCTGCTGGCGTCGGATGTTTGCGGGAATAAGTGAGAGTTCGATGGGGCACTGAGAGGCATAGCGCAGCCCCAGACCAATCGCTTCGCTGAACATGTGGCCGACTTCCACCAGCCTTTGCTTGTCAACTGTCGGAAGCAGATTGACGCATTTGAAGGGGTTGAAGTACTCGACTGGTATGTTCAGTTTCTCCTGGAAGAAGGTATCGCAGTAAGTTAGGATGGAACTGCCGCCCGTGATGTACATCTTTGTAGGACGAGTACCCTTTTGCTGTGAGCAGTAGGCGTTTATCGTTCGGGTGACCTCGCTCAGGAGGCGGGACATGACATTGCGGACAATCTTGGAGACATTCGCTGCCGTCTCGGATTCTGGCTCCGCATAGGCTCCGCCCAATGCCACGAAACCATGGTGGCGTTTGAGCTCCTCGGCCTCCGGCAACCCAATGCCGAACTCCTTCGCAATTTGCTGCGTGATGGTGTAACCTGCAATTGGAATGGTACGCGCATAAAAGCGCTCGCCCTCGACGAAGATGAGGTTCGTCACG
>JAFTAC010000020.1 GCA_017458805.1 Victivallales bacterium
GGCTTTTGCGCACCGATGACTGCCATGGCACCGAGGTGCATCAAAGCTGCGCCGTCGCCGTCAATGCACCAGACTTTCTGGTCAGGGCGTTGGAGTGCAAAGCCGAGCGCGATGGATGAGCTGTGGCCCATGGAGCCGACGGTGAGGAAATCGTGTCCGTGGTCTTGTCCATTGGCGGCACGGATTTCGAAGAGCTCGCGGCTTGCCTTGCCCGTGGTGGAGATGATGGGGGCGTCGCCCGAGTGTAGTGTGATATGACGGATGATTTCCTCGCGGGGCATGGAGAACTCATTGGCGTACTTGACCTTGCCGTCGAAGGACAAGGCACCCTTCTTGATGACGAAGGCGACTTGTTTCCCTGCTGCGAGAAGTGGGCGGAAGTGGGACATGGTGGCTTCCAGTTCTTCTACGGAGGTGTCGGGCGCAACCACCTTGTATGCGATGTCCATCACATCTAGGAGCTGAAGGGTCACGGCACCCTGGAAGATGTGCTGCGGTTCGTCGTGGACGCCTGGCTCGCCGCGCCAGCCGATGACGAAGACCATCGGGATGCCATAGACCTTCTCGTTGAGCAAGGAGGCAACAGGGTTGACGACATTCCCCTCGCCGCTGTTCTGCATATAAACCAATGGTACATTGCCCGTGGCGAGGTGGTAGCCTGCGCCTAGGGCGACGGCATTGCCTTCGTTGGCCGCGATGATGTGGCGTTTGCCATCGATGCCGTATTCGGCCATCAGATAGTTGCAGAGAGCCTTCAGCTGGGAGTCAGGGACTCCCGTGAAGAAGTCGCAGCCCAAGACATTGATGAAATGTTTTATCTCCATTTAGTGTAAGATCCTTTCGTACAGAGTGGTAAGTATTTCTTTCGACAGTTTGACGGGGTTGTTTTTCAGCCGTTCGGGGTTGACGGATGCAACCAGCGTGGGCAGTTCTTGCGCCTTGTCGGTGGCGACAGGAGAGGCGAGGCCGAGTTGAACCATCAAATTGCGGTACCACGATAGTGAGACGGCAAGCGAGGCGAGAGTATCCGAGAGGTAGGTACTGCCGCGCGTGTCAGCGCAGTCGTCCAAATGAGCCAGCATGTACTCCCAGACTTCGGGGAGGCAGACCGCCACTGCATGACCGTGGGGAAGCTGGTGCAGGGCAGACAGTTTGTAACTCATGGCGTGCGGGGCGGTGGTGGCGGTGATGTTGATGGCGCGCCCCGAGAGATTTGCCGCTTTCAGCATAAGGGCGGCGGCCTGGTCGCTCTGCTTGATGATGTAGTCTTGCCAATTGTCACGTATGAGCGTGATGGCCTGGCGGGCGAAGCCTTTGCTTTCGTCTGTGGAGTTGACAGACCAGGTGGATTCGATGGCCTGGCAGAGGGCGTCCATCATCGTGCATTTCTTCTGGTAGAGCGGCAGAGATTTGAGAAGAGATGGCTCCAAGATGGCGACATCGGGGACGATGCTTGGGTGCGAGATGGACTGTTTTACGCCTTGGTAGTAGATGACGGCGTGTCGTGTCGATTCGCTGCCCGTACCAGCTGTGGTCGGGATGGCGAAGAGGGGAATGCCCGTGTCGCTCTTTTCCTGGAGGAGAAAGTTGAACTCCGATGGGGTGTTGGACAGAGCCTGCGCTTCATCATGCAATGCAACTGTATGGCAATAGAGCTTGATGCACTTTGCCACATCGAGCGCACTGCCACCGCCAGCCGCCACGATGGCGTCGCAGTGGTTTCCGTTGAAGATGTGGATGCCGTCGAGGACCTGCTCGTAGAGCGGATTTGGGGAGAAGCCCCCGAAGACGACGGCGGCATTACTTGCGAGTTGCGTGTATAGGGGCTGGTGGCGGAAGGAGTTGCCGCACACCAGCATGTAGCGGCGGTCAGACAGGAGCGTACTAAGATCGCTGGTGCCTTCTAGAATGGTTTGGGGCATGATTATTACAATTGATTTGCTATCAGGTAATGGTGGGGTGTTGCGCAAATTAGGGCGCGATTGGCATGGGGGCCGCGCCA
>JAFTAC010000021.1 GCA_017458805.1 Victivallales bacterium
GTGAGTATAATTTAGGATATTATTATAATGCTCTTATGTAATAACGCAAGGGGAGAAAGTATTTTTCAGCAATCCACTATGGAGTTGCTCGTCATTCTGCACTGTAATTTCAATGATGAGAGGTTGATTAACTCGACTTTTGCTTTGATTACACCGTCCGTATCAGTTTTTTGCCTAATCTTTTTTTTGAAATTTAATTTGACTTTACCAAACATACAATTATATTTATACTATTAGCATATTTGAAGATGAACGTCGGAGTACAGAAAAATGACAGAAATTGACTATATTAAGGCTAATTTTACGCAGGATGTCAAAAAGGAGGAGCGTACACCAAGTTGGCGTTTCCCCAGTTTCCTTGAAAAATTGTACTCTTTTGCGAAATGCACGATAAATGGTTTGACCTTTACCATCATGCAGGATTTAGGAAAGGATAATCTTACTGCAGGCACTGTGATGACCCATGGTGAACGTGTTCAAGAGGAAACAGGCTTTCCTGTCATCTATGTGACAAAATCTCTTCCATCTGATGGAAGAAAGCGAATGTGCGTTCATCATTTTGGTTTTATTGTTCCTGGAGTGGAGCTCTACCTTCCCCAACTCTATGTTCAGTTGAAGGAGAATCAACCTGCCAAGACAAGGGAGTTTTCTTCTTTGGGGGTTGCGGCGCAGTATTTGACAATCTGCTATTTGAACGGTTTTATAGCAAAGGAGTTATCAATATCAGATGCAATGGTGAACACAGGCTATTCACGCATGGGGGTTATTCAAGCTTTCACAGAACTGGAGTATTTCAAGGCGGGCAGCCGTATGGGGAAGCATAGACATTTTGTTTTTATGGAAGATAAACGAGAGCTATGGGAGGAAATCCGTGGCGTGTTAAGAAATCCCTGCAAGCGTACTATTGGTTTAGAGAAACTTCCGGAAGGTTGTGCGGTTGTTCCCGCAGGAACAGCCGCTTTATGTAAACGGAGTATGTTGTCTGATAAGGAGCCACAGGAATATGCGATGCGCCTTAGAGAGTTTAATGCATTGGGAAAGGTCAGAACTGTTCACACGTCGTATGCATCTGTGTTGTTGCAATTGTGGACATATCCCCCGCTTCCAGGAAATGACGGGATAGTTGAACCCTTTTCTTTGTTTTTGACATTGGCTGATAGCAATGATGATAGAATTCAAATATCACTTGAAGAGATGATGAGGAGTGTCGTAAAATGATAAAGGGACTTGATGTTTTTAGGCAGCATTTTTCTGGTATGACGGACAATTTCATCCTAATTGGAGGAGCTGCCTGTGATATTCAATTGTCAAAGTTAGCTATTGACTTCAGGACAACGCGTGACTTGGATATTGTTCTTTGCGTTGAATCGCTTACAGCTGATTTTGGAAGAACTTTTTGGCAGTTTATCATGGAGGGAAAATACCAAATACAAGAGAGGTCTGATGGAACAAAGCGTCTTTATCGTTTTCGTCGTCCAGAAAACCATGATTATCCTGAAATGCTTGAGTTATTTGCCAGGCATCCCGAGGCCATTATTCCTGCGGATGAATCGCAATTGACACCCTTGCCTTTGCCAGAGCAAATATCCAGCCTATCGGCTATACTTTTGGATGATGACTACTACGCTTTTATTCGTTCTCACTGCGAGACTATAGATGGATTGTCTGTTTTGGTCCCTGAAGCTCTTCTTGTTTTGAAGGCAAAGGCCTGGGTTGATTTAAGTGATAGGAAACAGCGAGGCGAAAAGGTCGATACAAAGGATATATCGAAGCACAAGAATGATATTCTTCGACTAGCCGATATTCTCTATGATGATACAGTGTTGGAGTTGTCGGTGTTAATGTTGAATGATATGAAGCTGTTTATGGAACAGTTTTCGAATGAAAACATGGATGTGAAAAATCTTCATCTTCAATTCACTGAAAAAGAAATTAAAAAGCGGTTGAAGCACTTGTTTAGACTTGATTAAAAGTTACTTATGGATTAGCTTATAGAAGGCGAAGGAAGAGCCAAAGAGACCTATGACGATAAAGGGAAGGGGAAAGAAGAACCAGATAATGCTCGATGGTGGGATGGCGCGGGAAAGGACGGCTTCTTCGGGGCGGTTGGGATTGACGAGGCACTGGGTGTGCTTGCCGATTGGGTTGTCGGCGACCGCCTGTTCCATAGAGGTGGTTGGGTTTGTATAAATGTCCGAACGGAAGAAGTCGTAGCGAGTGCCCCGATAGGAATGTCCATTAACCTCGTAGTCATAGCGGATGTCGATTCTTTGTGATTCAGCATCTGGCCGGACATAGGCGAACGAGGAATGGACGATGACGGCGGGGGTGGTTGTCCAGTGGCGACTGTCATTCCATTTGTAGAGTGGTTTAATGCAGAGCATCCAGAGAGTGAAACAGCCGCTTGCTAGGAAGCCAAGCCCAAATAGAGGCATGAGGATTGCGAAAGCCCATTTGTTAAAGCGCGATGGTGGCGGGAGGCTGGCCTCTGGATTGAGGTTTTCCTCCTGAATCTGGAGGTTGAGGATATCCGCCAGGAGGTGCGCGTCTTCGCGCATTTTCTTTAGGTTGCCGTGGTTGAGGATGTTGTGGCGCTCGTCGTTCTGAAGGACGGCGTTGAGTTCGTAGCAGGTATAGTTCTGACGACGACCTTTTCGGCTGGGGGTATTGACAAGTTTGCCTAATATCTCCAGATGGGTGATGGTGTTTATGGAGACCGCGAGGTTGGGGTGCTTCATCCCTTTGGGAAAGAGCTGGCGAAGGGAGAGGTTGAGGAGAGGGCGTGGTTCGCAAAGCTCTCCGATGAGGGCTATTGAACCAATCAAGAAAAATAAGCATCCAAAAGCGATTGTTGGCCAGATTATCTTCTCGTCTGCGAAAGAGGGCACTATGGCGATAATAAGCCCGATGACCGCAAAAATGGACATCAGCAGGCGATGCCGAAGCGTCGGTCTGACCTCGATGATGTTTCCACGCACAACCAGCCTCTCAGAGTAGTAGTTGGAACCACTGTACTTCAGAGGCGTAGAAATGGATGATTGTGTGCTTTGTTCTGTCATTGGAAGAGGTCAGCCAGGACGACGACATTTTGGAGAAGTCCGCTGTATTGGTTTTGAGCAACGCCGTTGGCGGAAATCATGGTAAGATGCACTGCCTGGATGGACGGAAGAAATAAAGAAAAACAAGGCTATATTTTGCCAAAACTATCATAAAAAAGGGGGTTTTGGCAAAATATAGCATCTATTGACGAGGAGTCATGTACCTCAATCGTATAGCAGGATGGTGCCGAGGGTGGAGTTGGGCTGTTCGATGTGGGCGGAGACGGCCACGTCAATCTGGTCGAGTGGCAGGCGGTGTGAGGTGAGGCACTTCACATTGAGCTTGCCTTCGGACATGTAGCGGAGGGCGAGTTCCATATTGGTGCGGGTGGTCCAGCGCATGAAGACCTCGGGGTACTCATGGTCGCCAATTTCCCAGGCGTCATCGTGGTAGCCTGCGCCCGTGCGTGCGCAGCAGCGGAGGTCCAGGTTGCCGAGGGCGGCTCCCCAGCCGCAGAGGGTCTTGAGGCCGCCGACCATGGAGAGACGTCCCATCTGGTGGGTGTCGGGGCTGACCTTCATCACGTTCTTGACCATCTCCAGGGCGCTGTCGCCGTTGCCGCCGAAGGCCATGACCGCCAGGTCAAAGCCCTTGCCGCGGGTGAACTCCTTGGCGACGGCCTTGTAGTCTTCAACCTTGCCGACCAGCATGGTGGCGTCGATGCCCCACTTCTTGGCGATGTCGAGGCGGAAGTCGCACATGTCCCAGCCCATCACATAGCAGCCTGCAATCTGACCGAGGCGGCAGGCCATCTGGCCCACCAGACCCATGCCGACGACGACCATGTATTCGCCGAAGACGGGCTCCGCGCGGCGGACGGCGTGCATGGAGGTGATGGCGAGGTGCGCGTAGGCGCCTTCCTCATAGCTGACGTTGTCGGGCAGGAGGCAGCAGAGGTTCTGCGGGACGACGGCGTAGTCGGAGTGCTGTGCGTAGCCACCGCCCATGCATGCGACGCGGTCGCCGACCTTGAATTGCGTCACGCTGGGGTCAACCTCGATGATTTCGCCTGCGTTCTGATAGCCGAAGGGCTTGGGGGTGCCGACTTCCGTCTTGCCTTCCTTGCGTGCGGCCTTGGCGCCGTTCAGCTCGGTTCCAGGGCTGATGAGGGATGCGTGGACTTTCACAAGCACCTTGCCCTTGGTGACTTCAGGAATGTCCTGGGTGATGACGCAGCCGTGACCAGTTTCGTCCAATGCACCGATTCTTCTTTGACCTTTCATGGATGCTCCTTGTTGTTTGGATTGTTGGGTGTATGTTAAAGATAGAAAAAAGGTAAAAGCTGACTGTGCGGGGGTGGATGTTGCGCCCTTTCGGGCGCTAAATCTGGAGAGTTTAGCCGCCCCACGCTACGCGCCCTGACGGGCGCTTGCGTGGGGTTACGCATGGTTGCGCCCTACGGGCGCTGCCGCTTCGCGGCTATAATCCTAACCACTAACCACTAACCACTAACCACTTTGTAACTATTTGATGCGTACAATAGTGTATGCCTTAAGCAGCTCCTTGGGGAGGGTGGCGGTGATGGTGCCGTCGGCATTCTGCGTGAAGGCAAGCTTGCGCTCGCCCGCGAAGTCAGGGCTGTAGGCGCAGACGCTTTGGCAGGCGGGTGCGGGGATGGTGAAGACGATGTCCTCCGCGAGCTGCGGGAAGGCAGGATTGGGGGCTGTGTTCTTCATCACCTCATCGTATTTGATGTTGGCTCCCGTGGCGTTGAGGAAGTGGATGACCTGGCTGCCGTTGGCCTCGCGCCAGATGGTGGTATAGACCTTGTCGGGCAGGGAAACCTGCCAATAGGAGGCGGGCTTGAGCAGGGCGGCGACGCGGCTGCGGTAGTAGGCCTCCAGCTTCGGGTCTGCGTTGTATGTCCACTTCTGGGGCGGGGTGGTTTCGTTCGCTTTTAATTTGGCTGCAAGTGGGACGGCTCGGTAGAAGATGCGGCCCTTTCCGTATGGCTTCTCGACGCCCAGCAGGTTGATTTTGTATTTGGCGGGGACAAAGCTGGCCATGGGGGCGTCCAGCTTCACGATGCCGTTTCCTGTGTCGATGGAATCAATTTTCGGCATATTGCTGCTGTGCTCTACCGCGAAGCCCATGATGTCCGCGAAGGGCCATTTGTCGCGTTTTTTGCCGAACTCATCGAAGTAGCCTGCGATGGTGGTCATCTGGACGATGCCGCCCCGCTCCGCGAACTCGCGTATCACGCTGATTTCATCATCGGAGAGGCAGCCCGAGGCGCAGACCATCAACGCCTTATATTTGGCGAGCTGCTCGGGGTTCACGCTCATGTCGCCGATGAACTCGTAGGGGATGTGGAGGGCTTCAAGCTCCTGCGCAAGCCCGAAGAGTTCGTTGTCGAAGCCGATTAACGAGTTCCAGTCGCGGCTCGTGGAGGAGAAGAGCAGGGCGACTTCGGCTATCTGCGTGGCTCCCTGCTTGTTCATGTTGGCGGGAGTGGCGGCGAATTGCTCGAACTTTGGCATTTCGGGCGGTTCTTCAACCGTGGAGAGGAGAGCGGCCTGGCCCGTCATGTTGCCGACGCACCATGAGAAGTAGTTTGTCTGCCAGTCGGAGCAGTAGTACCAGCCCCAGACGGGGGCCTTGTAGGCGACGGAGAGCAGGTTCTTCATCTTGCGGTAGGGCAGGAGCGGGCGGGAGGATTGCATCACGTTGCGCGTCATCACTTCGGTGCCGAAGAAGTTCATGGCTCTACCGTTTTCAATGAGGCAGGAACTGGCGTTATGACGCGGGAGCGAACGTGTGAAGCCCCAGTGGGTGGTGTAGTTACAGAGCACAAGGTCGGGCTTGATGTCCTCCAGACGCGTGCGTAGTTCCACGAACCAGTTGGTGATGGTGGCGATGCGCCAGTCGAACCAGCGTTTCATCAGCTCGGAGTTGGGATTGTTGAAGTTCTTGTCCAGTTCGTTGACGGGAAGAATCCAGCCTGTTTCCTTGTGGAACTTTTCGCGGCAGAACTGGCAGGAGCAGCTGTGGGGCCAGAAGCAGAGCTCGTCAATCTGGAAGCCATCGACCCCTGCTTCGACAAGGCGGCGCAGGTAGGCGTAGTAGGTTTCACAGAAGGTGGGGTTGCTGGGGCAGAACTGGAAGGATGGGAGGTTGTCGTTCAGGGCCTTGCCGAGTTCGGGCAGACGTTCCGCCAGGGTGCGAAGACCCGCATCGACGTTCCAGAGCAGGGTGGAGTCATGGTGGTCGATGAGCTTCATGCCGCGTGCATGGGCCTCTTGAGCAAGCTTGCCGATGGCCTCGATGCCTCGGTCGATATGGTTGAAGTACGTATGGCGGCTGTGCATACCCGACACCATCATGGCGTTGTAGCTCTTGCCTTCAAGCTCCTTGTCAAGGTAGGCTTTGCAGACCTGCGGGTCGGCCATTTCCGCCAGTGTGGCGGAGTTGGAGAGGTTGCGGAAAAACTGCGCGTTCTTCATCCAGGCGAGGCTGGGCTGGTTTGGGTCGGGGAGCTTGACGGGGCGCGGCGGGGCCTTGGGGGTGGCGCTGGTTTCGGTGCCTGGCACAGGCAGGTCGTAGGTCTCCGTGAAGATGCGGAGAACGGCCTTGCGGTCGTAGTCGCAGCTTCTGTAGATGCTGGCTGGCTCATAGCCTCTGCTTACCCAGAAGCCACGTTGGATGAAGAAGTCTTCGCCATCGCCCATGAGGGGCTGCACGCCGATGACGGAAAGAATGTATGACCCCTTGAAGTGAAACTCTGCCTTGCCGCCCGTGATGCGGATGGCGCGCGAGGAATAAAAGACCTTGCGTGGGCCGATGGAGGTTTCGGGGGCAAGCTCCACACCGTTCACATCGACGCTGAAGCGGTTTGGCGCACCCGTATAGTTGCCTGCGCCGACAGTCAGCACGTAGAAGCCGTCCTGGAAGCCCGTGACGGTGTAGGTGGCGTCCGTTCCTGTGACATGGCTGTAGAGCGCGCCCTCCTTGTAGCCGTTGATGACGGTGGGGGAACCGCTGGTCCAGCCGTAGCCGAGCTTCTCGTCAAAGGGGATGTTGCCGTTGCTGTACTGTTTGCCAGTCTTGTCTGCTCCAAAGGCAAGAAGGCGCGATGGGAA